>DREN01000107.1 GCA_011051075.1 Deltaproteobacteria bacterium
ATTACCTCTTATGAAGCACCTTCAGATATAGCCTTTAAGATAATGTTTTTGGGGTACACGCATCCATTGCCATAAAGAGAAAACCGAGGTTGGTTGAGATCAGATACCGGTCCCGCAACAGGCGGGACCAGGATCCATCAGATAACACCTCCACGGACGATTTAGAACCGTGGAATAGCTGCCCCAAAATATTTTTCCAAGATAGTATAGAAGATGTCAACAAAGTGAAGTGATAAGATGTTGCTTTTTCATGGAAGAAGTATAGAGAAAGTGCTCTTGTGAGTCAAGAAAAAGTACACTCCTTACATCGAACAGACCCATAGAAGACCGGGGTAATCTACTCAGGGACAACGCCGCCTCTTCGGCTATCCTCGATCGCCTCCTTCATCGGGGGCACCTCCTTAACTTCAAGGGAAAAAGCTATCGCCTCAAAGAGGCGGCATCCCGATTATCGGAAATCAAAAGGAAAAACCAGGATGAAAAAAGAAAAAGTATGGATTTTTACCCCCCAGGATTAGTACACTACCTTAACTTGTCGCTGGGGTATTTTGAGACGGCCACAGGTGGGGTATTTTGAAGTGGCCATCGGGGCTTGTACAGAGGTAAGCCCTTGCAGAGCATCGGCAGGGCATTAGAGAACGCCTGCAAAGATGCTGAAATTCCGTATGGGTGCAAGGCCGAGAACGGTTTCACGTTCCATGACCTAAGGCACACTTTCAACACCAATATGAGAAAAGCGGGTGTTGCCGAGTCTGTTATCATGAAAATCACCGGACATTCAACCAGAGAAATGTTTGATAGATACAACACAGTTGATACCGAGGATGCAATAAAAGCGGTCGATCAGATGGAGGTATTTTTCCAAAATGTTACCCAAAATGTTAAACAAGCCTCGAATTTCAGCCGACAAAAAAACCGAATGCTGTTCTAAGCATTCGGTTTTCTTATCTTTTTAATGGGGTGGATGATGGGACTCGAACCCACGGCAACTGGGGCCACAACCCAGTGCTCTACCAACTGAGCTACACCCACCATGTGATTTTATTACTATAACAGAGGCGGCGGTCTTTTGCAAGGATATTTTTTTGGGCTGTGATCAAGGAAAACCCGATTTTCAACTCCCGGACCCCGGTTTGTTGGGCTTACGGGTATAGATGGCCACTAAATATTTGACCACTCACAAAAAGATCCTTATATTATAAGGCCCTGCCACCCTGAAAGGAATAGCCGGCGGGATTATTTTTTGCCGGGAGCATTACCTGATTCTTGACGTATGGATGAGAGGTGAAATTAAGGCGACTGTGCGGCTGAAGCCGCACCTACCCTGACGCCATTTATAGAGGGGTCTTATCGGAGATAATGCCATACCATGTATCTGGTAAGAATCGGGTAATGATCCCTTTTTTGCCTGGGGTGATGAAAGCGACCGCTGGAATTTTTTTAAGGAGTTGAACCTTCATGAGATCCGACAAACAGTCCCTGTTCAGGAAATTGCCCGGTGTGGACCAGTTGCTGGGAGATCCGGCAGTTGAGAAGCTTCTCCCCTCCCACCCAAAGGCCCTTGTGCTTAAGGCGATCAATCAGATCCTCGACGGTCTCAGAGAGGGGATCCGGGAGGGGGATATTGTGGAACCTGGACCGGAGCTGAACCCTGATTCCGTGGTGCGAAAGGTGGTGGAAAGGGTAGCCATCATATCCCTGCCGAGCCTGAGAAACGTGATTAACGCCACCGGCGTGGTGGTACATACCAATTTAGGGCGATCCATCCTGTCCCAAAGGGTCCTTGACAAGTTTAGACCCATAGGCGGGGGCTACAGTAACCTGGAGTATGACCTTCAGACCGGCAGGCGCGGAAGCAGGTATGTGCATGTAGAGGATATCCTGAGGGAGTTGACATCCGCTGAGGCGGCCATGGTGGTGAACAACAACGCGGCCGCCGTGCTCATCGCCCTTGAGACCCTGGCAAGAGACCGGGAGGTGGTGGTCTCCCGGGGGCAGCTCGTTGAGATCGGGGGCTCCTTCCGTATTCCCGATGTCATGCGGAAGAGCGGGGCCAGGATGGTGGAGGTGGGGACCACGAACAAGACCCATCTGAAGGATTACGAAGAGGTGATCGGACCCCGGACGGCCCTGTTGCTCAAGGTGCATACCAGTAATTTCCAGGTGGTGGGTTTTACAGAGGAGGTACCGCTATCGGAACTGTCTGAGTTAGGGCGGCAGCACGGAGTCCCCGTAATGGAGGATCTCGGAAGCGGATCTCTTGTTGATTTCTCCATGCTGGGTCTCATGAGGGAGCCGACGGTGCAGGATGCCCTTGGCCAGGGGGCGGATCTTGTGACCTTCAGCGGAGACAAGCTGTTGGGTGGACCCCAGGCAGGGATTATCCTGGGCCGAAGGGATCTGGTGGAGGCCATCAGGAAGAATCAGCTAAACAGGGCACTGAGGATCGACAAACTGACCCTGGTGGCCTTGGAGGAGACCCTGAGGCTGTACAGGGACCAGCGTGTGGCCCTTAAGGAGATCCCCACCCTGGAGATGATATCAAAGACCTACGATTCTCTCGCGGCCAAGGCCGAACGCCTGTACAGGATGGTGAGCAACCTGGTGACGGATAAGTTCTCCATCGAGCTGAGGGATGGATTCTCAAGGGTGGGAGGGGGTGCCCTCCCCCTCCAGGAGCTGAAGAGCAGGCTTCTGTGCCTTGTGCCTGGAACCCTGTCTTCCCACCAGCTCGAGGCAAGGCTCAGGGCCAATACCCCCCCGGTCATCACCAGGCTTGAAAAGGACAGGGTCGTGTTCGATGTCAGGACCGTTCAGGAAGGAGAGCTTGAAATGACCGCCTGCGCCATCAGGGACCTGGGGTGTGCAGGGCCCCTGGAAGGGAGGGGCTGAGTTGGATACTATTGTTGAGAATGCCCTTGTGGAGTCCCTGGTGACCACTGAGGCCTTTGTCCGGGATAACGTACCGAGGATAGTGCTCATCGCTGAAAGGATAGCCGGGGCGTTCCTGCGGGATGGAAAACTCCTCATATGCGGCAACGGGGGAAGCGCTGCCGATGCCCAGCATATGGCCGCGGAGTTTGTGAACCGGTTTGAACTTGAACGGCCCCCCCTCCCGGCCATGGCCCTGACAACCGACACATCGGTGATTACCAGCATAGGGAACGATTATTCCTTTGATGATATATTTTCAAAGCAGGTGAAGGCCCTTGGAATGAAGGGAGATGTGCTGCTGTGCATAAGCACGAGCGGGAATTCGAAAAACCTTATATCCGCGGTGGAGGCTGCCAACAGTGAGGGCCTGTACACGGTGGGGCTGCTGGGAAAGGGGGGGGGAGACCTGGCAGAGTTCGTTGACATGGCCCTGATCGTAAGGAGTCATGTGACTGCCCGCATCCAGGAGGCCCACATCCTTACGGAGCATATCATATGCCGCCTGGTGGATCATATTATCTTTCAGAAACATCTGAGGAGCGAGTAGGGATACGAACTTAGTTCGCTTGGCTCACAATTGGAATAATGGAATGATGGAATATTGCCTGCCTGTGCGTTGCACGCAGACAGGGGTTTCTATACCACCTGATCCTCGTTGAAAAAGGAAACAGGGCGTACCACCTGTAGGTGTGACTTCAGTGGCACGGCAAATACGGCCGGCCGCCTTGCCCCATCTGTGCGGGCTGAAGCCGCACCTACTTGGTGATGAGGAATAATGAGGAAAATGAACAGGATTGAACCGATATCGCTGAAGAGGGTCAAATCTTACCCCCTCAAAGACAGGAAGAGCAAGGTCGGTGTGGACGATTTTGCCAGGGTATGGGAGGCCGGGGGCTCACTGGGGATCTGGCTGGAGTCTCTCCCCCGCATACTTGCTGGAAGGGATCTCCTTGAAGTGCGGGACCGGATCGTAGAGGCGGTCCGTTCGGACAGGCCTGTAATTCTGGCCATGGGGGCCCACGTGATAAAGGTGGGTCTAAACCCGGTTATCGTTGATCTTATGGAACGTGGCATCATCACAGCACTGGCCATGAACGGGGCCTGCATAATACACGATACAGAGCTTGCCATGGCAGGGAGGACCTCAGAGGACGTGGCCTCGGAGATCGGGACAGGCAGGTTCGGCATGGCCGAAGAGACGGGCCGGTTCCTCAACCAGGCGATCTCACAGGGAGCTCGAGAGGGGCTGGGCCTCGGTGAATCGGTGGGGGCAACGCTCATGCGGGAGGGCTTCCCTTTTGCGGAGCAGAGCCTCCTGGCGAGGGCCCATGAGCTGCATATCCCGGTAACCGTTCACGTGGCCATAGGGACCGATATCATCCACTTCCATCCAGGTGCTGACGGCGCCTCCATGGGAAAGGCCTCACATCGGGATTTCAGGATATTCTCCGCCCTGGTATCAGACCTCGAAGGCGGAGTGTTCATTAACCTGGGCTCTGCAGTTATCATGCCGGAGGTATTCCTGAAGGCCCTCAGCCTTGTGAGAAATCTGGGTTATGACGTGAAGGACTTTACAACAATAAACATGGACTTCATCCAGCATTACCGCCCCATAACCAATGTTGTGCACCGGCCTACCCTGGAGGGGGGAAGGGGCTTCAGCCTCATCGGTCACCACGAGATCATGTTTCCCCTTCTGGCGGCCGCGGTTATTGAAGGCCTGGGCCGGAAGGGTTAGGAAAGGAACGAAGGATGCCTATCTACGAGTTTAGATGTACAAAGTGCGATGAAGAATTCGAGACCCTTGTCTTCAGGAGCGATGAGACCGTGGCCTGTCCTGTTTGTAGGGGCGAGGATGTAACGCGTATCATGTCGGCCTGCGGGTTCAAGAGCAGCGGAAGCTTTACCCCCTCTTCAGGGTCATCTGGGTGCGCCACCTGTTCAAGCACCAACTGCAGCAGTTGTCATTAGGTCTTGTACGTTCAACCCATTGGTTTGTTTGTCAGAACCATTGCGCATTTTTCCCAGACATGGCGGTTGAGAAACTGGAAATTTGACATTGGAGTAAGAAGCAGGCTTTCAGCCCCGATTCCCAAGTTTCAACAATCCTTGACCTGTTTTGAACAGGATAAGCCCTTGTTTCGCGGGGACGGCATGGACAACCCAAGAGAGGAATAGCCTTGTTCCGTATCGGTTTCGGTTATGACGTGCACCGGCTTGTGGAAGGCCGGTCCCTGATACTTGGCGGTGTGGAAGTCCCGTACTCCTGGGGACTTGAGGGACACTCAGACGCGGATGTCCTGACCCATGCCATTATGGATGCCATACTGGGGGCCCTTGGGGCCGGCGATATAGGTCGGCATTTTCCAGATGCCGATCCCGGGTACAGGGGTATATCCAGCCTTTTGATGCTGGGCCAGGTCATGGAAATGGTCAAGGATGCGGGATTCAGGATGAACAATGTGGACGCAACCATAACGGCCCAGGCCCCCAGGCTTGCCCCCTATCTGTGGACCATGCGTGAAAGGCTGGCCCAGGTCCTGGAGGCGTCCACGGGGGAGGTAAACGTCAAGGCCACCACCAGTGAGGGCCTTGGCTTCTGCGGGAAACGGGAGGGGATTGAGGCCTTTGCCGTGGTGAGCCTTGTGGGGGCCGGGTAATTTCCATGAGTGGTGTTAACCTTGAGGCTCTCGTATTAGGGCGAGGGAGTATTCAACCATGATCCCTGGTCTTTGGCCGGGGCTTTTTTATCCAGGACTTAAGGAGCAATCAGGTGACACTTAGGCTGTACAACACGGCAACCCGGAAAAAGGAGGTTTTCCATCCCATTGAGGAAGGTCGAGTGGGCATATACGTATGCGGGGTTACGGTGTACGACCTCTGCCATATGGGGCACGCCCGATCCACCATCGTGTTTGACGTACTCACAAGGTATCTGAGGGCAAGAGGGTTTCGTGTTACCTATGTGCGTAACTTTACCGATGTGGATGATAAGATCATTGAAAGGGCCAGGGTCTCGGGCAGGGATGTGGACGGTCTGGCCAAGGAGTTTATAGACGCCTTTTACGAGGATATGGGGGCCCTCGGGGTCCTGAAGGCCGATGTGGAGCCCAGGGCCACCGGACATATCGACGGGATGATCCATATGATAAAGACCCTCCTTGACCGGCATCACGCCTACGTATCCGGCACGGATGTGTACTTCTCTGTAACCTCCTTCAAGGAGTACGGGAGCCTCTCCGGCAGGAAGCTGGACGATATGCGGGCTGGAAGCCGGATTGCCGTGGATGAGAAAAAGAGACACCCCATGGATTTTGTCCTGTGGAAGGGCGCCAAAGATGGGGAGCCCCAATGGCCCAGCCCGTGGGGACCGGGCAGACCGGGATGGCATCTGGAATGTTCCGTCATGAGCAGCCGCTACCTGGGTACCACCTTTGATATACATGGGGGCGGCCGCGACCTCCTGTTTCCCCATCACGAAAATGAAAGGGCCCAGTCCATCTGTGCCAACGGAGGCGGTTTCGCCCGTTTCTGGGTCCATAACGGGTTTGTTACGGTTGAGTCTGAGAAGATGTCAAAATCCCTGGGTAATTTTCTTACCATCAGGGACGCGCTCAAGGACTACCATCCTGAGACCCTGCGGCTCTTCCTTATCTCCAGGCAGTACAGGGGGCCCCTTGATTTTTCAAGGGAAGACGTGCTGGGGCTTCAGTCAGGGCTTGTGCGCATCTATCGTACCATCCAGCGGCTGGAAGAGGCGGCAGGGCCTGAACAAGGAAGGGATGAAGTGCCGGAGGCCTTCCTGCAGGGGGATTTCCGCGAGGATTCCCTTGCGGCAGGATTCATCCGGATGATGGACGACGATCTGAATACCTCCGGGGCCATCGGCCTTGTCTTTGATAAGATCAGGGAGATGAACAGGACAATGGACGGCTTCCGCGGCAGGCCTGATGGCCAGGCCCTGGCCGCTCTCAGGGAGGACCGCAGACACCTGGACCTGGTAGGCAGGGTGTTAGGCCTGTTTCAGGACAGGCCCCAACCCTTTTTTGAACGGCTGGCCGAGACATCTTCCGATATTGACGAATCACGCATCCAGGCCCTGATTCAGGAACGCTCCAGGGCCAGGTCGGAGAAGGACTGGGCAAGGTCGGATCAGATCCGCGACAGGCTGAAGGAGATGGGGGTAATTCTTCAGGACGGTCCGGATGGAACCACGTGGAGGCTCGATGTTTGAGATCGAGACCGATCTCAGTCCCTGCGGAGATCAACCCGAGGCCATCAAGACACTGACCGAAGGGGTAAACAGGGGCCTGACCCATCAGGTCCTCCTCGGAGTCACCGGGTCCGGCAAGACCTTTACAATGGCCAACGTTATCGCCCAGGTACAGAAACCCACCCTTATTATCGCCCCCAACAAGACCCTGGCCGCCCAACTCTACGGGGAGCTGAAGACCCTGTTTCCCCGCAACGCGGTGGAGTACTTTGTCAGCTACTACGACTACTACCAGCCCGAGGCCTATATCCCCCAGACAGACACCTACATCCAGAAAGACTCCCACATAAACGAACAGATAGACAAGATGCGCCACGCGGCCACCAGGTCCCTCCTGGACAGGGAAGACGTGATCATTGTGGCCAGCGTGTCGTGCATCTACGGTCTGGGTTCGCCCGAGGCGTACTACGACATGCTCCTCTGCCTTGAAACAGACACGGTCTTTTCCAGGGAAGAGGCGGTAAAGAAACTGGTGGATATCCACTACGAAAGGGGGGATCTTGATTTTTTCAGGGGCCGCTTCCGGGTGAGGGGGGACGTCTTGGATGTCTACCCTGTCCATGAGGAGGAGCGGGCCGTGAGGATCAACTTCTTCGGCGATCTGGTGGAATCGATACAGGAGATCGACCCCCTGACCGGAAAGGCCGTTGGCCGTCTCAACCGGGTCACCATCTATCCAGCCACCCACTATGTGACCACCGTGGACATCAGGGAAAGGGCTATCCGGCAGATAAAAAAGGAGTTGGCCGCCCAGGTTGGGCATTTCCGTGATATGGGTAAACTCATAGAGGCCCAGCGTGTAGAGGAGCGCACCCTCTTTGACCTGGAGATGATGGCGGAGATGGGTTATTGTCACGGCATAGAAAACTACTCCAGGCACCTTACCGGAAGGGCCCCCGGAGAGCCCCCGCCAACCCTGCTTGATTACTTTCCCAGGGATTTTCTTGTAATCATAGATGAGAGCCACATCACCATCCCACAGTTGATAGGCATGTACAGGGGTGACAGGTCCAGGAAGGAGACCCTGGTGGGATACGGTTTCCGGCTTCCGTCGGCCCTGGACAACCGTCCCCTCAGATTCGAAGAGTTTGAATCAAGGGTCAGTCAGGTCATCTACGTGTCTGCCACGCCAGGTCCCTATGAACTGGAAAAGGGAGAGATGATCGCCGAGCAGATCATCAGACCCACGGGCCTGATCGATCCGGAAATCCAGGTGAGGCCGGCCACCAACCAGGTGGATGACCTCCTGGGGTGCATAAGGGAAAGGGTGGAGCGGGGCGAAAGGGTCCTTGTGACAACCCTGACCAAGAGGATGGCCGAAGACCTGACAGAGTACTACGGGGAGCTGGACGTCAAGGTCCAGTACATGCACTCGGATATCAAGACCATTGAGAGGATGGAGATCATCAGGGACCTGCGGCTGGGCGTCTTTGACGTACTGGTTGGCATCAATCTCCTGCGCGAGGGCCTGGATCTCCCCGAGGTCTCCCTGGTGGCCATCCTGGACGCGGACAAGGAGGGCTTTCTCCGTTCCGAAAGGTCCCTCATCCAGACCTGCGGCAGGGCCTCCAGGAACATAAACGGTACTGTCATCCTCTACGCCGACCAGATAACCGGGTCCATGGACAGGGCCATGAGGGAAAGCAGGCGCCGCCGCCTGATCCAATTGGAGTACAACAGGGCCAACAACATAACGCCCGTGTCCATCCAGAAGAACATAGAAAATATCCTCCAGTCCCCCTATGAGGCCGACTACGTGACCGTTCCCCTGATTGGGGAAGAGGAGGAGCCCTATCTGACCCCCGAACTCCTGGACAAGACCGTAGAGGATCTGAAGGCCGGGATGATAGACGCGGCCTCAAGACTGGAATTTGAAGAGGCCGCCCTTTTCAGGGACAGGATAGCGGCCCTGGAAAAGAGGGGATTGGAGGTGTTCGAGGGATGAGACCCGCAGGCCAAAACCTTATCCCCGGGTTTCACGCCGCACGGGAGACCCTGAGTCAGGCTGGAGATGCGGTGAGGGAGATCTGGATCGCATCCGGCAAGAGGCCAGGCAGGACCAGAGATATGATCCAGATGGCCAAAGAGCGAAGCATCCCCGTCTCTTTCAGGGATCCGGCCGAGTTCTCCCGCCTCTTCCCTGGCATTGCCCATCAGGGGGTTGCGGTTGTGGTGGAAGAATTCGCCTATGCCGACCTGAACCAGGTGGCTGCCAGGGCCTTTCAAGGTGAGGTGTACGGTCTGCTTGTGGTGGCCGACCACATAACCGACGAGGGAAACCTGGGGGCACTGATCAGGACCGCGGCCTTTTTCGGGGCCCACGGCCTCATTATTCCGGGGGACCGGTCTGCCTCGGTCAGCGCCCGGGTCCTCAAGAGGTCGTCCGGCGCCTATGTCCACCTGCCCGTGGTCAGGGTAGTAAATATCGGCAGGACCCTGGACCTGCTGAAGAAAAAAGGCTTCTGGATAATCGGTGCATCGGGGGAGGCATCCCGGTCCATCTACGGCTTTGACTGGAACCGGGATCTTGTCCTGATCCTGGGCAATGAAAAAGGGGGCCTGAGCAGGACGTCACAGAAGCGCTGCCATCAGATGGTAGGCATACCAG
>DREN01000104.1 GCA_011051075.1 Deltaproteobacteria bacterium
AGTATCCCGTAACGTTCTTCCGGCTGCGACATAACGCGCGCCCTCTGTATTCGGTCGTACAGGGGGATTCCCCAGATGGAAAGGTCCCCGTGTCCCCGGGGCATCCCACCCCTTCCGCCGATGCCCCATTTGACATGTCCCGGGATATAGAACTCGGCGTTGCTCATACTCTCGGCCCCGCCGGCCACCACCACCCCCGCCTGTCCCGACTGGATCAATGCGGATGCAAAGCATACCGTATCAAGCCCCGTACAGCAGCGCCTGTCAAAGGTTACGCCGGGAATCGGCTCTGGCCAGCCTGCCTTGAGTAATGCCATGCGGGCGATGTTGACGTTCTCTCCGTTTTGATAGGACTGTCCGAATATTACATCGTCCACCATATCCGGCTCTATTCCTGCCCGGCTTACCGCCTCATTCAGGACCAGGGCTGCCAGGTCATAGGCTGGGATGTCCCTGAGTCCCCCCATGTACCGGCCAACCGGTGTTCTGACAGCGCTGATTATGACTGGTTCCTCCATATCTCCTTCCTCCTAAAACGCATCCACCGGCATATCCACAACCTCTCGCCCCTTGCGGATGCAGGTATGAAGGCGGGCCATAGTCAAAGGCAGGGTCGTCCCCGTGAAATAGGTCGCCTGCTTCACTTTGCCCACGTAAAACTGGTTTTCTCTGCCATGGGAAATGGCCCGCTGAGCAGTCAGGGCCATATCAAGGAGCCGCCAGCAGATGGTGATATCCCCGAAACAAAGGAGGGCCGGATAGGTGTACGAAGCCCATTGAAGCGGATCCGCCACAGCTCTTCCCGACATCTCCCGGGCGACCTCGCCTAATCCCTTTGTGGCCTCTGAAAGGGCGCGCACATCCTTTCTAAAAACCGGATGATCAATATTTCTATCGATGAATTTCTTGATCTCATACATATAGGCCTTGAAGGGAGCCCCGTCATTTATACGCATCTTACGCCCCAAGAGATCCATGGACTGGATCCCGTTTGTACCCTCATAAAGGGACATGATCTTGGCATCCCTCAGATATTGTTCCAGAGGGTACTCCTTGCAGAATCCATACCCTCCAAGACATTGGATGGCTGTTTCGCAGACCCTGAAACCCATATCCGAGCAGTACGCCTTGATTATCGGCGTCATGAAATCCACAAGGGCCTGGTAATGCCGCTTCTCACCTCCTTCATCCAGTTCCAGGGCCAGATCGGACCAGAATGCCCCTGTATAGATCATGGAACGTATACCATCCACCATGGCCTTCATCCAGAGGAGCATGCGACGCACATCAGGATGGTCTATGATAGGGATGTAATCCGGACGTCGGCGTGCCAGATCCGCACCCTGGATCCTCTCCTTTGCGTAGTCAAGGGCGTTCTGGTAGGCAGTACTCGCAAGCGTCATGCCGCTGACCCCGGTATTGATCCTGGCAGCGTTCATCATCTGAAACATGTGGGCAAGGCCCCTGTTCTCTTCTCCGCACAGATATCCCACACACCGATCGTTATCTCCAAAACTCAGCGAACAGGTGGGTGAGGCGTGAAGCCCAAGCTTTTTCTCCACCCCCGTGCAAATGACATCGTTGGAATCTCCGAGAGACCCATCAGGAAGGACTTTGATCTTCGGCACGATAAAGAGAGAAATCCCCTTTATCCCATCAGGAGCGCCCTTGATGCGGGCAAGGACTAAATGAATGATGTTTTCAGTCAGATCATGCTCTCCCCAGGAGATGAAGATCTTCCCCCCATTTATCTTGAAAATATCTCCTTCACGCTGGGCCGTGGTCCGAATCGCTGCCAGGTTGGAACCCGCTCCCGGTTCGGTGAGTGCCATTGTTCCTGCCCATTGGCCCCTGAACATCCTTGGCACAAACAGCTCTTTGAGCTCATCTGTGGCAAAATTCTCTATGAGATGGGCTGCCCCATGGGTCAGACTCGGCGCCATGTTGAAGGACTGGGCTGCACCGTACATGAGATCGTTTATGACGATCCTCATCATGTGAGGAAACCCCTGTCCCCCATACTCAGGGTCCCGTGCCGCAGCAATCCACCCGTTCTCACCGTACAGCCTGAATGCATCCCTGAATTCGGGGGCGCAACGTACCTGGCCATCTTCAAAGACAACTCCCCAGTCCTCGCCGATATCCTGGAGCGGGTCTATCTCGGCCCTTGCGAATTTAACCGCCTCGGTCACCAGCATGTCCAGGGTCTCCTCGTCAAGCCCCTTGTACCTGTTGAGCCTGCACAGGTTCCCGTAGTTAAGCTGCTCTTTCAGGATAAAAAACAGATCTCTTTCATTAACCTTGAAATGTCCCATACGATTACTTCTCTCCCTCTGAATTCTTCAACTGCTTCTATAGACTTCCAGATAAAGATTTCGAGCTGTGCGGTTAGACTTCAGCAATTGCGGATACGGGATCTATCCCGTCCGTGGGGGTCTCTTTTCCAAAGGACGCAAAACCCTGTCTCATTTTATAGCGACGGCAGCATGCGCTTGAAATAAGCTACGGAAAAGCCCCAGGAGAGAGTCTCGGTTGGAGCATGTACGGGTCCCTGCCTGCTCCGAAGCTGTAATCCAACTAAGGGGGCGCTCCATGTCGTGATGGAATATTTTGTTGCGTCCTTTGGAAAAGAGACCCCCACGGACTACCGGTAACCGCACAGGTCGAAAGATTTTGGACTGCGTTATCGGTCGGAATCGTCGACGACGTACTATGGGTACGACTTACTCCGATTCCTCCCTCTGGCCTTGCCAAAATCTTTATCTGGAAGTCTATAACCCTTGATTTTGAGCCCATTGAGATGGCCACCTGCTATCTGAATCGCTCCGGCTATCGGGTTATCATTTTTTCCGGCAGCCACAGGGCGAGTTCCGGAAAGACCATCACCAGTATAAGACAGAATGCCTGGAGCAGGACAAATGGGATAATGGAGCGATAGATATCTGTCATGCTGATAGACGGAGGCACCACTCCTTTAAGGATAAACAGGTTGAACCCGAACGGTGGAGTAATGTACGCCATTTCCATATTTATAACAAACAGAATGCCAAACCAGAGAGGATCGAAACCTAAGGATGTAACTATGGGCACAAAGATAGGTGTAGTCAGCATTATGATGCCTGCTGGGTCTAAAAACATCCCAAGGATAAAAAAGACGAACTGCATGGAAATCAGAATCAGCCAGGGGGAGACCTCCAAGGCCAATATGGTCTCATGGATTAGATCCTGGATCTCGGCATAGGCCAGGAAATGGGAAAAGGAGAGCGCCCCTATGATTATCCAGAAAACCATGGCATTGAGCTTCATGGTATCCCACAGGGCGGTCTTCAGGTTTGACCAAGTCAGCTTGCGGTAAACCAAGGCACAGATGATGGCGCCGAAGGCACCAACGGCCGAGGCCTCCGTGGGGGTGCAGACCCCTCCGTAAATGACGCCCAGGACCAGGAAAACCAGGAGGATGGGGAGGATTACGCCTCCAAGCACCCGGAGTTTCTGCCTGAAACTATACCTGTCCTGAACAGGGGGCGCCACGTCCCTGTTGATCAACACGCGGAAGAAAATATAGACGATGAAGATGAGGCACAGCACAATCCCCGGTATAATCCCGCCTATGAAGAGCTTACCAATGGAGACCTCGGCCACGGCCCCGTAAAGGATCATAATTATGGACGGTGGTATCAAGATCCCCAATGCCCCGCCCGCGGCAATGCTGCCTATGGCGAGGTTCTTCTCATAGTTCCGTTTCATCATTGAAGGGAGGGCAATCAGGCCCATACTGATGGTAGCCACCGAACTGATCCCGGCCATGGCCGCAAAAAGGGCGCAGATTACTACCGTGCCGATGGCGAGACCGCCCGGTACACGACCCATCCACCGGTACACCACCTCGTAGAGCTGGTCTCCCATACCGCTGAATTTGAGCATATTTGCCATGAACACAAACAGAGGGATCGCCAGGAGTAAGAAGTTGGTGGCTTCGCCGTAGGCGGTGTTGAACATAAGGTAGAGACCCTTGGGTCCCCAGATAAAGAAGATGCCAACGGTAGCTATCCCGCAGAGGGCGAAAGATATGGGCACTCCAATGCAGAGAAGAAGCACCAACAATCCGAATACAGTAATGGTCAGGGTTGATACTTCCACGGATCAGGCCTCGATCTCCTTCTCCCCAATGAATTCAGGGTCCCCTGTCAAAAAAAAGAATGCCCGCAAGGCACGGGCCAGGCCCTGAAGTCCCAGCAGGCAACCGGCTATGGGGACCATGACCATTGAAGGGAAAAGGGGCAATTCAAGTATGGTCATGGATTTCTTGTTGTGTATCAGGGCGTCCCAGCAGAGCTCTCCCCCTTTCCAGAGTATCGCAGTGACAAAAATAAGGACCAGAAGGAAAGTCAAGATATCCACCAGCGCCCGCGTTTGCGGGCCAAAATTTCGATGGAGGATATCCACACGTACATGGTCGTCATGGACAAGACAGTACCCGGCCCCCAACATCGCCACGCAGGCCAGAAGATACTGGCTGATCTCGTTGGACCATCTGGTAGGGGCGTTGAAAAAGTACCTGCCGATCACCTCGTACATAATCACAAACATCAGGATGAGGATCAGAAAGGAAAAAACCTGTCCAATCCAGATATTCATCCCGTCGATGAAATCCAGGATTTTTTTCATGCCGGCGCTCCCGCCTGAGCGGGCCGCCAGATCCCGCTGGCGGCCCGGCTTTGGTTAGTCTATCTGAACGCCCTTCTCTTTCAGATACGCCTTGAGTCTTGTGACCAGCTTTCCGGTTATGGGGTTTCGTTTTTCCAGTTTGTTCCACAGGGGAAGGGTTGCCTTCCGAAAATTCGCTACGGCCTTCTCATTAAGGTCGATAATGGTCACGTTTTTCTCCTTGCAGGTCTTAAACGCCTTTTCGTCCCAGGTGGGACTGAGCTTGACCGTTCGCAAAAAGGCCTCCCATCCGGCCCTGTCAACGGCGGCCTGATAATCTCCTGGCAACGACCCGTACGCCTGTTTGTTCATCAGGATCTCTATGATCCCCGGTGTATGGAGCGCAGGCCGCACGATATACTTACAGACCTCGTAGAACTTATACTTGCCGATGGTGTAAAAGGGGTAATCGGTGCCCTCAACAGTGCCCCTTTTAAGGGCCATGTACTGTTCCGCGCCCGCAATGGCCACGGGGGCTGCTCCCAGAGCATCCATGATCTTGGCCTCCATGCCAACCGCCCTGATCTTCCGACCCTTGAGGTCGGCGACACAGTGAACCGGAAATTTCGTGATCAGGCCCATGGATGTCACGCACAGGGGGGCAATGTACCGCACCCCATGTCTGTCCGTGGCCGCGCGCATCAGATCCAGCCAGCCCCGTTTCTCATACATCTCCCTGGCCTCTCCGGGGTTTGCCCATCCAAAAGGGAGCCACTCACAGTTTACCTCCGGAACGTAACCGGCAAAGTATAGCATGCTCCCTGAATAGGCATCGATCATCCCCTTGCTCAGAGCGTCGAAGGCCTCCTTTGTTCTCACCAGTTGTCCAGGCCAGAAGACCTTGATTTTCACCTTGCCGTTGGTCAGCTCTTCCACCCTCTTGGCAAAAAACTTGGTGGTCTGACCCATGTAGGCCTTTTCAGGATAGACACACTGAAGCTTCAGCTTGTAGGTCTTGGCAAGACCGTACCGGGGCCACAGGAAGACCAGACCAACCATGAACAACAGGCCGATCCCGATCACTTTTTTCATCTTCTACCTCCTTCTGGTTTAAGTGTTTGCCCTATACCGATTCCTCAATTCCCTTTTCAAGACCTTACCCGTATGGCTCCTGGGCAGGTCGTTTACCAGGCGGACGATGCGTGGATACTTATACGGCGCCACCCTCTCTTTCACGAATAGACGGATTTCATCCCCTGTCACGCTGGAGCCTGCCCGTAAAACCAAATCCGCCACCACCTCCTCTCCAAGATCATCGTTCGGAACTCCGTACACGGCCGCTTCAACGATATCTGGATGCTGAAACAGCAACTCTTCTATTTCCCGAGGATAAATATTGTACCCGCCCCTGATAATCATATCTTTCTTTCTCTCTACAATATAGATATAACCATCCTCGTCCATACGGGCCAAATCTCCCGTATGAAGCCAGCCATTCACTATGGCCTTGGCAGTCGCTTCCGGCCGATTAAGATACCCCTTCATCACACCCGGGCCTTTAACGATCAGTTCCCCCACCTGGCCCGGTTCCACATCTCTGTCGGAACTGTCCACGATCCGCGCCTTGAAACCAGGTATGGGAAGTCCTATGGATCCCGGTTTGGTCTTCTTGCCGAAGGGATTTTCAACGCAAACAGGTGAGCACTCGGAAAGACCGTAACCTTCATATATCTTGGTCTGAAATCGTTCTTCAAATCTTCGCAGGAGCTCAACCGGCAGGGACGCCCCACCTGAAATACAGAATCGCAGAGAAGAACGTCTGATGCCCGACCTATCGGTTTCCTGGATCAGACGATTGAAGATGGTCGGCACTGCAAAAAGGATGGTGCTGTTCTCCTTTTCTATGCACCGTATAACCTTATCAGGTTCGAACTGTCGGAAGAGATGGAAGGCCTGTCCCAGATAGATGGAGGCATTCATTCCACTGGTCTGACCGAAAATATGGTAAAGGGGCAGGACACCAATGACCACATCCTCAGGATCTGTCTGTCTCATATCTGCCACGGTCATGGCGTTGCTGGCAAGATTGTTATGTGTCAGCATGGCCCCTTTGGGCACTCCCGTTGTTCCCGAGGTATAAATTATTGCAGCCGTATGATTATCTTCAGCAGGGTATGCATGAAAAACTTCAGGGCCATCGATCCTCTCCAACGGGGTAAAGCCGGAGCCCTGTTTCACTCCCGCGGCGATACGAATACAAAGATGAGAGAAACCGTTTAGGGCCTTGGCGGCTTCGTGGAGAAACGGGTCCATGCCAATGAAGCCTTTGGCCCCTGAATCCCGGAATATGTGTGACAATTCGCGGTTCTTATAGAGAAAATTAACAGGGACGATCACCACTCCCATTTTTAGAAGGGCATAATAGACCGTTATGAACTCCACGCTGGACTGGATCATGACGATGCATCTGTCGCCCGGCCGAAACCCAAGGGATGTAAGACCGCTGGCTAAGCTGTTGGCCCTTCTATCAAGCTCTTCATAGGTATAGTCTTTTCCTTCAAACCGAAGCCCGACACGCTCTGGCGCCCTTTTTGCGGTGTTCTCAAGAAGCCTGGCAAGATTCATGACTCCCCCTGTCTTATTCAGCGAAAAGCTGATCTCTCCTCTTTTCACCTTTTACCTTTCCGTCTGTCATTCTTTACCGGGGACCCGGGGATCAACCCCCTTTCCTGGTCCCGTCCTCATTATATTCGTACCACCCCTTGCCGGTCTTGCGTCCCAGATGACCCGCCTTTACCTTGCGTCGAAGAAGCAGTGGGGGATAAAAGCGGGAATCGCACGTCTCTTGATACATTGCCATCATTGCCCCGTAGGTCACATCCAGGCCAACCATATCACCGGTCTCAAAGATCCCCATTTTTCTGCCCGATGCAAGCCTTAATCCCTTATCGATGTCTTCAACCGTTGCAACACCCTGCTCCACCAGGTTCATGGCTTCAATGGTTGAAGGGAAGTTGATACGGTTAATTACAAAGCCTGCAACGTCCCGATTGACCATAATGGGCTCTTTTCCCACCTGGCAGACAAAGTCTCTTCCTCTCCCTGCGGTCTCGTCAGTGGTAGCGATGCCCTTTATCACCTCCACCGCCGCCATCATCGGGACGGGACTGAAGAAGTGAAGACCTAAAACCTGTTCAGGCCGGCCCGTCACAGCGGCAAGTTCCGTAATGGGGATTGCAGAGGTGTTGCTGGCTATCAGTGCACCGGGGCGGGCCGCCTCGTCCATTTTCTGGAAGATCTCCTGCTTGAGTTTCAGACGCTCAAACACCGCTTCTATAAACAGGTCCGCCTCCCCCGCCCGGGAAAAATCAGACACGGTCCTGATCCTCTCAACTACTGTGGCCGCATCCTCCTCTATTTTCCCCTTTTCGAAAAACTTGTTAGCAGACCATTCTATACTCTTGAGTGCCTTTCGCAGGTTCTCTGCGTCTATGTCGTAGAGAAAAACCTCAATCCCCGACTGGGCGCAGACCTGAGCGATTCCGCTTCCCATCAAGCCCGATCCCACGATGAAAACCCTGTCGACTGTCATTATGTACCCCCTTTCCTTGAAAGAGTCCAAGCGGGAGATCTCAAGGCCTGGTCAGTTCCCGTGCAATAACCATCCTCTGGATCTCGCTAGTCCCCTCAAATATACGATATAAACGAAGGTCCCTGTAAAAACGCTCCACAGGGAGGTCCTTCATATATCCCATGCCACCGAATATCTGGAGGGCCCTATCTGCTACCCGGCAGGCCATTTCAGTGCAGAAAAGCTTCACCATTGACGCCTCCATAATGACCTTGTTCCCCTGGTCTCTCAACCATGCTGCATGGTACAGCATCTGCCGGGCAGCGTAGATTTCTGTAGCCATGTCGGCCAGCATATTCTGCACGGACTGAAACCTGACCAACGGTTTCCCGAACTGTATCCGCTCCTTGGAATACTCCACACTGAGATCCAGCAGTTTCTGCGCCGCCCCAAGGGCGCAGGCCCCCATGGTGAGACGGCCTTTGTCAAGAACCCTCATGGCGGTTTTGAAACCCTTTCCGATCATGGGCTCACCGCCTATGACATTGTCCACTGGAACGTGACAGTTGTCAAAGATGAGCTCGCATGTATGGCTCCCCCGCAGACCCATTTTCCGCTCGATGGTGCCCACATAGAAGCCGGGGTTCCCTTTCTGAATCACGAATGCGGTGATCCCTCCGCGGGTTTTCTTCTCCCTGTCCGTCAGTGTTATTACAGTGGCAAGATCAGCCACATCGCCGTTGGTGATGAAATGCTTGAGCCCGTTAATAACAAAACTGTCTCCATCACGTCTGGCTGTGGTCTGAATGTTGCCTGCATCCGAACCGGCCTCAGGTTCTGAAAGTGCAAAACAGGCCGTCCATTCGCCGCTTGCGATCTTTGGCAGATACCGGTGCTTTTGCTCTTCAGTGCCGTCAAAGAGTATTCCCATGGAGCCGATGCCGTTGCTTGTCCCTATGCGGGACCGAAAGCAGGCATTGGTCTTTGTCAACTCCTCGTAAATGAGACATTCTCCAAGTGTTCCAAGACCTAAGCCCCCATATTCCTCAGGGATCGATAGCCCGAAAAGCCCCAATTCCCTCATTTTACCCACGATCTCTTCTGGAATACGATCTTCGTCTTCGACCTTCTGCGAAACAGGCTCAAGATCCTGTTTTACAAATCGGCGTATGGTATCCTGCATCATGCGCAGGTTTTCGGGAATCTCAAAATCCATTGTCTCTCCTTCAAAATCCAGGGCTTTCCTGAGCCGTCACTACACGGACCCCTTACGATCCTCAAAAGCTCCAGGTCGCCAGCTTACAGGGCCGAAGGTCTGGCAAGCTTATCAGAGGTCCGGACTTCGGGCAAAGCCAACCTGTACCCTAAGCAAATAAGATGCCAGGGATGCCCTACCCTGAATAACCGGTTGACATATGGAGACAATTACTTCAGGCAGAAAAATGCTGACCTGTGGTGAGCTGCCCTGCGGAGCGATGAATGTCTAAATGCTTCTACACATCACTGCAGCCTACACCGCACGTCAGAGCAGGAAAACCGATGGGTTTCCATGATTGCCAGATTTAGAGAAGTTTATCTACAT
>DREN01000182.1 GCA_011051075.1 Deltaproteobacteria bacterium
CCCTTCCCCTGAGGTCAGGAAAACTCCTGCCCCCGCTGAACCGGCCCAGTCACCCGCCACCGGTCAAACGCGGGAAGAGGCGGTTCCCAAGCCGGAAGAAAGGGAGATAGAGATCAACACTCCCCTTTACAGGGCCGTATTCAGTAATGTTGGACCCACCATTAAGAGCTTCAAGCTGAAGAAGTATCGCCAGACCACCGATCCTGACTCTCCCCCGGTGGACCTTGTGACCATCAAGAAAAATATGGGCGATTTTCTTCTCTTCTCCTTTGACAATCACTCGGTCCCGAAAAACGCGGGGAGAGTTTTCCAGGTGGACAGGGAGTTCATTAACCTGGGGGAAGACTCCTCCCCTCAGACCCTGGTTTTTCGTGCCACAACCGGAGAGGGCGTTACCACTACCCAGACCTTCCGGTTCTATCCCGACCAGTACCGGATCGACCTGGACGTGGAGGTGGCCAACGGTTCGGCAAACCCCGTGGAGGGGGCGTTCAAGGCAGAGCTCAGGGCCATGCCCCCCAAGGATAAGGGGGGCTACTACGCATACGTGGGTTTCGCCCTCCTCCTTGACAACGAATTGAAGGAGGTGGAGGTGGAAGACCCCTCCGAAGAGCAGAGCCTCAGGGGAAAGATGGGATGGGTTTCCTACGAGGACAACTACTTCATCTCCGCCGTGGTCCCCGACGTCCCCTCAAATGCGGTCTTTACCGGACGCCATCTGACCTCTGGGGTACTTGAGGGCGCCTATTTTTTACCGCCCGCGTCCGTGGGTCCGCAGGGGGTGAAGGCCGCCAAGTACGAACTCTACCTGGGCCCCCGGGACCTGGGTATTCTCAAAGGTTTTGGCAAAGGCCTGGATCAGGCCATAAATTTCGGGTGGACCGATATTATTGCAAAGCCCCTCCTCTATATTCTGCGCTTTTTTGACAAGTATATCCACAACTACGGGGTATCCATCATCTTGCTGACCATTCTTGTGAAGGCCCTGTTCTGGCCCCTGACCCACAAGAGTTACAAGTCCATGAAGGAGATGCAGAAACTTCAACCCAGAATGGCCAAGCTCAGGGAAAAGTACAAGGGCGACAAACAGAAGTTGAACCAGGAGATGATGGCCCTTTACAAGACCTACAAGGTTAACCCCATGGGAGGCTGCCTCCCCATGATCATCCAGATCCCGGTGTTTTTTGCCCTGTTCAGGGTCTTGGGAGGCTGTATTGAACTGAGGCATGCCCCCTTTGCCCTGTGGATCAACGACCTGTCGGCCCCTGACCGCCTGTTCAACTTCCACTTTCAGATCCCGTTCATGTCTCCGCCCTACGGTATCCCGGTACTGACCCTTCTCATGGGGGCATCCATGTTTCTGCAGCAGAAAATGACCCCTACACCGGGCGATCCGACTCAGGCCAAGATCATGATGTTTTTACCGGTCATCTTTACGTTCATGTTTATCAACTTCCCCTCCGGCCTTGTTCTTTACTGGCTGGTCAACAATATCCTTTCCATAGCCCAACAGTATCGAATTCACAAGAAACCGGCATAGTATGTGGAGGACAACCATGAAAACCTATGAATTTGAAGGAAAAAATGATGAGGATGCCATCAGAAACGCATGCAGTGAGCTCAACCTTTCAAGGGAGGATCTGGAGATCGAGGTCCTTGAGCCAGGTTCAGCAGGGATTTTCGGCCTGGTAGGCGGCAGAAAGGCAAAGATCAGGGTATCTGTAAAAAGAGAGGACCCCGAATTAGAGCGCCGAGAACAGGAACCGGCCCCTGTCCCTGTCCAGGCGGAGAAAACCGAGACCCAGGCGGTGGAAAAGAGGCCGCCCCAAGGAGAAGAAAACGGGATTGCCGTGGCAAAAGAGGCCCTTGAAAACATCCTGGCCCTGATCCCCATGGAAGGGACCACTGTGGTGGCGCAGCAGGTTGACGGCACAATTAACCTGAACATCGAGGGCGACAAATCCGGCCTTCTCATCGGGAGGAAGGGAAGGACACTGGACGCCCTTCAGTTCATAGTAAACAAGATCGTAAACAAGTCTCTGGAAAAACGGACCCGTGTCCTCGTGGACTCGGAGAACTACCGTCAGAGAAGGGAAGACTTTCTGGTTCAGATGGCCCTGAGAATGGGCGACAAGGCCAAAAAGATAAGGAAACCGGTAGCAACCAATCTTCTCAATCCCCACGACCGGAGGATTGTGCACCTTGCCCTTAAGGACGATGAGGAATTGGGCACCAAGGGGCGGGGAGAAGGGGCCTTGAAAAAGGTGATCATTATCCCCAAGCGGTACAGTTCCCCAAGATCATCCAAGAGGGAATCCTGAACATAAAAAGGCTCCCTTTGATGATATCCGTGTGAAGTGAAGCGGGGGTCGATCTCGCATGTCTCCTGATCAGGATACCATTGCCGCCATAGCCACCCCCGTAGGCCGGGCGGGAATCGGCATCATACGTGTAAGCGGCCCCCTTTCCCTGGAAATAGCGGGAAAGATCTTCATACCCAGGAACCCCGCCCGTCGCCTCCGAAGTCACCGCCTTTACTTAGGCCGGCTGGTGGAACCATCCTCCGGAGATACTGTGGATGAGGTTCTCCTCTCCTTCATGAAGGCCCCCCGTACCTATACCAGGGAAGACGTCCTTGAGATCAACTCTCACAGCGGGTTCGCCCTCCTCACCAAGATACTCCATATCCTTCTGGACCAGGGCGCCAGACTGGCCAGACCGGGAGAATTCACCCTGCGGGCATTTCTCAACGGAAGGATCGACCTGACCCAGGCAGAAGCGGTCATGGATATTATCAACTCCCGTTCAGAACGGGGGCTTTATCTGGCTTCGCAGCAGGTCAAGGGACTTTTCAGGGAAAAGATCGAGGGACTGAGACAAAGGGCACTACAGATCCTTGCGCGGGCCGAGATGGAGATAGACTTCCCGGAGGAGGATAGTGACCTGGTTTTCAGGGAGGAGGGCGCGGACCAGATAAACCGCTCCCTTGTGGAGCCTGTCCAGTCCCTGATAGAGGCCCATGGGAGCAGGGTATGGGTGGACGGCATAAATGCGGTCATTGCGGGGAGGGTCAATGCGGGCAAGTCGAGCCTGCTCAACCGTCTTGTGGAGGAGGAGCGGGCCATTGTTACGCCCGTGCCCGGGACCACCAGGGACGTAATCGAATGCACCGTAAATATAGATGGAATCCCCTTCAAGCTCATGGACACCGCAGGTTTCCGCAGTGTGAGTAACGAGGTGGAGAGGCTTGGAATCGGGCTGACTACAAAGAGGCTGGCGGAATCGGACCTGGTACTGATCGTAATTGACCGGAGCCGTCCCATTGACAAAGACGACCTGGATGCCATCCACCGGTGTCGGGAAAAAAAGGCTCTGATGGTGCTGAACAAGATCGACCTCCCATCGGGACTGGACCCGGGGGACCGTGCCGCCCTTTCCCTCTTCCCTTCTGTCCAGACCTCGGCCCTCACGGGCCGGGGTATTGATCAGATGAAGCAGGCCATGAAGGGTACAGCCCTCGAAGACCACCGGCTCGACCCGAACACCTCAAATGCGGTCCCCAACCTGAGACACCGCCAGGCCCTGGAAACGGCCCTGGGGTTTTTCAGGGAGGCGGCAGAGAGGACAAAGGACGGCTTTCCCATGGAAATCGTGGCCCTTGAACTGAGAAGCGGGCTTGACGCATTAGGGGAAATCACCGGAGAAACCACCGATGAAGACCTCCTGAACACCATATTCAGCCAGTTCTGTATAGGAAAATAGAGGGTCTCACACCCTTCAGTCCCCGAAATATTCCCTGACCTGCACGTCCCTCTCCCAGGCCACCTTTGTAAACTGGCCGAGGGGCATCAGCTCATGGATCTGGGCCCTGTCAGATGAGGTGCCGATATTGGCGGTTACCTTTACCCTGAGACCTTCACCGATACCGCAGGGGTGAAGCCGAGCTTGACTTTTCAGACGGCCTGCGTCATGCTCTGAAAAATGACCGCCGGTAACGCAGTCCAAAATCATTATCTGGAAGTCTAGAGACCCGAAATGAACGTGGGTTACTTTCTCATCAACTCCGCCCGCAAGTTTCCCGAAAGGACCGCCATCGTCTCCGGGGAGGGCAGGTTCACATTCAAGGAACTGGATCTGAGGACAGATCGGCTGGCCCTGGCAATGAACAGGGCAGGACTTGAAAGGGGAGACCGGGTGGGGATACTCTTCTTCAACAGCGTCTATTTTGTGGAGACCTACTTCGCTGCCCTCAAGGCCGGCCTGGTTGCCACCCCGGTAAACTTCCGGCTCGCCCGCCGGGAGATGGCCTTTATCCTGGAGAACTCCAGGGCAAAGGCCCTTTTCTACGACCCGGAGTTTGAGAAGGAGATCGCCGGGGTCTCTGAAACGGTGAAGACCCTCGAGCTCCTGGTCTCTCCCCGCAGGGAGAGAGCGGGAATAGGGGTGGACTACGAGGATCTTCTGTCCACGGGAAGCGATCCCCTATCTCCCCTCCCCCTTGTGGGCGAAGAGGACCGATGCCAGATAATGTATACCTCAGGGACCACCGGCAGACCCAAGGGGGCGGTCTTGACCCATGGCAACGTGACTTGGAACCTGTTCAACACCCTCTCCGGGAGAGAAGACCGGCCAGGGGAACGGGCCATAATCGTGGGACCCCTCTTTCACGCCGCGGCCCTGAACAATCACCTGACCATCCAGATTGCCCTGGGAGGAACCGCGATCCTGCTCAGGAGATTCGAGCCCGCCTCTCTCCTTGAGACCATCGAACGGGAAAGGGCCACTGTCATGTCCGGTGCCCCGGCCCTGTACAACATGCTTCTTGACTACCCCGATGCCCATGAATACGACCTGAGTTCAATAATCAAGTGTACTGCAGGCTCGGACAGGCTGCCCATGGAGACCAAGAAGAGGCTCCTCCAGTTTTTCCCCAGCATAAACGGTGTCTACGACGTTTACGGCTGCACCGAGGCATCCCCCTGCATCACCATCCTGAGCGCCGGCGACTCCCTGCGCAAGGACCTGTCAGTGGGCAGGGCCCTCCCCTTTCTTCATGCACGCATCGTGGATGAAAAGGATATCCCCCTGGCCCCGGGGGAGGTGGGGGAACTGGTATGCTCGGGACCCAACGTCATGGCGGGTTATCATGAAGATCCCGAAGGCACAAGAGAGGCCCTCAGGGGGGGGTGGCTTCATACCGGGGACATGGCCAGAATGGATGAGGATGGCTTTTTCTACATAGTGGACCGTAAGAAGGAGATGATTATAAGCGGGGGGGAAAACATCTACCCCAGAGAGGTTGAGGACGTGCTCCTGACCCACCCGGCGGTTGCCGACACGGCAGTGGCCGGCGTACCTGACCCGGTGTGGGGAGAGAGCGTCAGAGCATTCGTTGTGCTGAAAGAAGGGATGGATCTGGAAGAAGGGGAACTCATCCAGTTCTGCAGAAGACACCTGGCGGGCTATAAGAGACCCAGAAAGGTGATTTTTGTCCCCGCCATACCCAAGAATCCCCTGGGCAAGGTGCTCAAGCATCTTCTCAAAGGTTAGGGAAAGGAGGTGAGTAGACAGAGATCTTCAGAGGGAGATTCCATAACACCCAAAATAACAAGGAGGAAGCAGGATGAAAAGAAGAACTGCCGTAGTGACCGTTTTTTGTATCTGCGCCACACTGCTTTTAGCGGGGGCCTTTTCCACAGACAGTCTTGGCGGGGACAAGCGTCTCCTATCCATAGCCACCGCCAGTACCGGGGGGAGCTGGTATCCGGCCGGTGGCGCCATAAGCAGCCTGATCAACAAGTACATACCTGACACCGAGGCATCGGCCCACCCGTCCGCTGCGAGCAGGGAAAACGTGAGGTTGTTGGAAGAGAAGAAGACAGACCTGGCCATGGTCATGCCGAGCGTGGCCTATTTCGCCCAGAGCGGGACAGGGATCTACAAGGGGAAACCACCGGCAAAGATCAAAGGGCTTTTTTCATTCTGGGGCATCGATCTGCTCATCATTGCCCGCGCAGATACGGACATATACAAGATCGAAGACCTCAGGGGAAAGAAGGTCGGCTTTGGGCCTCCCGGGAGCGGGAGCGCCAACATGTCCAAAAAGATATTGGAGGAGTACGGGTTGAGTTACAAGGACATGAAGCCCCAGTTCATCTCCGCTACCGAGCAGTCCCAGGCCCTGAAGGACGGGACCCTCGACGCGGCCATGTATACCATCGGGACACCCGCCTCCACCTTTGTGGATCTCTGCACCCTCACAAAGTGCCGCATCCTCCCCATTGAAAATGGGATGATGAAAAAGATCCTCAAGAAGTATCCCTACTATGCGGCATCGGTCATTCCCGCCAATGCCTACCCCCAGATCGACAAGGCCACGCCCGCCCTGAAGTGGGTGGGGATCGTTATTACCTACGATGACCTTGACCCCGATCTTGCCTACAAGATCGTCAAGACCGTATGCAAGGATCACTTAGATGAGTTCAAGCAGTGTCACGCCAAGGCAAAGGAGCTGACCACCATGGGTATGTCAAAGGGGATGTCAATCCCGTGGCATCCGGGAGCGGCCAGGTTCTGGAAGGAAATAGGTGCCATCAATTAGGCCGGAAGCATGATCCGGGCTTCGTCTCAAAGGGGACCTGAGGATCCCGGTTTTCCCTGAGACGAAGCGCCGCTTTGCAGGCCCAGATCCAGGGACTTCGCCTAATGCCATGCGAAAACTCCACAAACGGCGCCTGATTCTCGTGATTATATCTCTTCTTTTTGCGGCAGGGGCAGGC
The DNA here is from genome assembly GCA_011051075.1 of Deltaproteobacteria bacterium. Taxonomy (GTDB): domain Bacteria; phylum Desulfobacterota; class DSM-4660; order Desulfatiglandales; family Desulfatiglandaceae; genus Desulfacyla. The sequence goes on from DREN01000182.1 coordinate 6,780, forward strand.
CTGGCCCTTTATCCCCGGTACATCCTGCGCATCACGGACGAAACCAGCCACAGGGACGTACTGGAGATAGCGGCTGAACCCGGGGACAACGTCTGGATCGTATTCATCAACTCGGTGGAACATCTGCCCGTGGCCGACCACTTTGTAATAGACCACAGGCATGAACTCGTGTTCACCGAAACCATCTATCAGGCCCCATATGCCGGGTATCTCCACCCGGAAAAAAAAGAGCTGATCGCCCTGAGCACCACAAGGATACCGGGGATCAACAGGGTGATGGAGGAGGTCACCTTTTTCGCCGGGTATGAATTTAAGCACCTTCTCTTTGTGAACGGCAACTGGACACCCCTTTACCATGTGGCCAAGGGGGGGGATCTCATCCGGATCACCGTAGACAGGAAATCGATGCTGACCACCCTTATTGACAGGATACTCACACATGAGCAAAAATGACGCCTTGGGCAAAAAGACCGCCCTGTTTGTCTCTGGCCTGGCCGTTTTCATGGCCCTCTTTCAACTCTACACCTCCGGGTTTGGCCGTTTCCCGGCCCTGCAGCAGAGGTCCATCCATCTGGCCTTTGCCCTCATCCTGACCTTTTATCTTTTTCCGGCAAGGAAAAAGGGACTGTCCGCAAAATGGACAGGGGTGATAAACCTTTTCTCATCCATAGGCGCACTTCTGGCCTGCGGCAATATCGCCTTTATCGTCTACTACGTCCTGTACGAGAGGGCGGGGGCCGCAACCAACCTGGACATTGTAATGGGGTTTATCCTCATAATCCTGGTCCTGGACATGACCCGAAGGATCATGGGATGGGCGCTGCCCATCATAACGCTGATATTCATTGCCTACGGCTTCCTGGGCTCCTATATAGATATACCGTATATAAGACATTCGGGGATGGACCTCCACCGGTTCATCTCATACACCTACCTGAGCACCGAGGGGCTTTTCACGGTTCCCCTGGGGGTGTCGGCAACCTTCATTGCCATCTTCGTCATCTTCGCCGCTTTTCTGGTCAACTCGGGGGTGGGAGAGTTTTTCATGGACGCGGCCACGGCCGTTGCCGGTGACAAGACAGGGGGCCCGGCCAAGGTGGCGGTGGTTTCCAGCGCGGCCATGGGGTCTGTTTCCGGGAGCGCGGTGGGAAACGTGGTAACCACAGGGTCGGTGACCATTCCGCTCATGAAAAAGATGGGGTTTCCACCTCTCCTGGCTGCCGGGATAGAGGGCACATCGTCAACCGGAGGCCAGATCATGCCCCCCCTCATGGGGGCCGCCGCCTTCATAATAGCCAGCGTGGTGGGGAAACCCTACCTGACCATATGTATCGCGGCCTTTGTTCCCGCTGTCCTCTCCTTCCTTTCCGTATATGTAATAGTACACTTCGAGGCTGAGAGGTACGGCATAAGGGGTCTTCCCAAAGAGGAACTCCCCAGGTTATGGCCGGTGCTCAAGAAACGGGGTCATCTGGTGCTGCCCATCGTCGTCCTGGTGGCCATGCTCGTCATGGGATACACGGCCATGAAGGCGGGCTTCTACGCGGTCATCTCCGTTATCATCATCAGCGCCTTTCAGAAGGATACCCGCATGGGCATCAGGGATATACTGACGGCCATGGAAAAGGGGGCAAAGGCGGTGCTGCCCATTGCCGCGGCCTGCGCCTGTTCCGGCATCGTGGTGGGCATACTCACCCTGACCGGTCTGGGACTCAAGATATCGTACCTCCTGGTGGAGATTGCCCACGGGAGCCTGCCCATACTTCTCCTCCTGGCCATGATAACCTCCATACTCCTTGGCATGGGCATAACCACCACGGCCGCCTACCTCCTGGTGGCCATCATAGTGGCCCCGGTCCTGGTGCGCATGGGAGTTCCCCCCCTGGCGGCCCATATGTTCGTGTTCTACTACGCGGTGATCTCCACCATCACGCCACCGGTGGCCCTGGCAGCCTATGCCGCGGCAGGGGTTGCCGGGACCGATCCCTTCAAGACCTCCCTGGTGGGGTTCCGTGTGGGAATCGCCAAGTTCGTGGTCCCCTTTTACGTGATCTACAGGCCCGAAATCATGCTGGTCTTTGGATCTCCCCTCAAGGCCCTAACCGCCCTGTTCATCTCATTCTTCGGCATATGGGCCCTGGCAGGGGGGGCCTGCGGATTTGTCTTCCGGGAGTTGAAGATCTACGAGAGGCTCATACTCCTGGCGTGTATCCCGTTCACCGTTCCCCCGAACCTTCCCTGGAATCTGGGGAGCGTTGTTATAATAATCCTCGTTACCTTCTACTTCAGGATAAGCGCTGGAAAAGGGAGGGGGAAGCAGGCAGCAGCCCCCGCGTAGGACCACAACAGAATCGGCCCCTGGAACAAACAGGGATTGGAGACGGAAAAGATGAACGAGCAAAGAACCATCATCACCCTGGCCGTTACCGGGTCCATCGGGGACAGGTCAAAGCACCCCTCCCTCCCCGTAACCCCTGAAGAGATAGCCAAAAGCGCCCTTGAGGCCTTTTCCGCCGGGGCCTCAGTGGTGCACATCCATGTGAGAGATCCGGAAACAGCCGCGCCCTCCATGGCCTTTGAACTGTATGAGGAGGCTGTGCAGCGCATAAGGGAGTCGTCCAATATGCTCATAAACCTGACCACAGGGGCCGGGGCCCGCATAGTCCCCGACGATAATGAGCCCATGGGCCTTGCCCAAGGTACCACGTGGAGCACCCCCCTGAAGAGGACCGAGCACGTGGTCAGGCTCAAGCCCGAACTCTGCTCCCTTGACGTGGGATCCATGAACTTCGGCCCCCGTGTCTTTGCCAATCCGGTACCCCATGTTGAGGAGATGGCGGAGAGGATCAGGAAGGCGGGGGTCAAACCGGAGTTGGAGGTGTTTGACCTGGGCCACGTGGAGATCGCCAGGTCCCTCATGGAAAAGGGCCTTGTGGAGGAGCCCCCTCTTTTTCAGCTCTGCCTGGGGATAAAGTGGGGAATGCCCGCCACATCAAAGAACATGCTCCTGA
>DREN01000016.1 GCA_011051075.1 Deltaproteobacteria bacterium
CCGCAGCCTGTTTCAAGCGCATGCTGCCGTCCCCATGCAATGCAGATAGGGTTTTGCGTCCTTTGGAAAAGAGGCCTCCCCGGACGGACTCCCGCCTCGGGCGGGATAGTTCCCGTATCCACAACTGCTGAAGTCTAACCGCACAGGTCGAAATTTTTTGCAGGGTGGTCGGGATGTCAGGGCTCTGCTTTCAGAGCACCCTCACCTTCTTCAGCCACCCTGGCCGGTCTCTTTCCACCACTTCAATGGCGGCAGGGGAGGCCAGGACCTTTACCACGCCCCTCTTTCCCACCTCGTCAAAGATCTGCGCCATCTCCTTGAAATGATCCGCCCGGGTGCTGAGTATTTCGTCCCGCATCTTTTGCCGGTTTTCTACGGTATCGCCGACAAGGTGGCGAACCAGTGATGCGAAACCCTTTGCGTCCGGGAGCATGTGGGCGTCCAGGTCTCCGATGGTGCCGATTATCCCCTTGACAAGCTCGTCTTTGTCGAGGGTCATCCGGTTGAGGAAGACGGCGGACCGGTCAAAGACCTCAACGGTTTCAAGTAAGTTAGGGTCCCTGTACGACAAAAAGGTGAGGATTCCTGAAAGACGGTCAAATACGCAGAATGCACCGTAGGCCCCGCCCTGGACACGCACCTGGTCCCACAGATAGGCGTTTCTCAGATAACGGGTAATAACCAGGCAAGAGCCGTGAAACCTGTAACCGAGGTCGTAAAGGTCGGCCCCCTTACCCACGTAGTTGATCTGGGAGGGGATGATCATCCCTTCAGATAGAGGGGCAACCCCTGAGGGCCATTCCGGTTCAGAGACAGGGCCTTCCGGTATCAGCTCCAGCAGCCCCTTGAGATCAGGCTCAAGTCGGTCCCATCCCTGCTGATCAGCGGTTATATTGACCATCATTGCCCTGCGGTTCAGGAGGGTCCTGTGGATTTTCCGGAGTGTTCTACAGACCCCTGTCCAGTCCTCATCAACGGCAGTAACCAGGTTTCTCAGGAAGAAAAGGTAGCTTACCCCGCCCATCTGTTCCGCGGCCCACTGTGCCTCGCTGAAGTGGGACCTGAGCCTGAGATTGACCATACTGTGTCCGGCAGATACCAGCTTTTGCTCCACCCTGGCCTTCTCCTCCATGACCATCTGTCGAAACCTCTCCCGGTTATCCAGCCTCACCGTCATGATTACGTCCCGGGCTATGTTGATGAGATCCTCGATCCTGTCCCACATGCCTTTGCCCCTCAGGAAGAGCCATGCAGAGGATTTTCTGGAATCCCTGATGCTGGAGGTAAGCGACTGGGGGCTGAGGCCGCCTGTCTTACGGCTGATACGCTGGGTCAGTGTTACAAAGTCCTCCTTTTCCGTGCCCATTTCAACAAGGGCCCTGCCGAACAGGGGGATATAGGGGAGATATGCGGGAGCAAGAGTGCGCAGGTTGAAGCCTATGTCCACGTATGTGATCCCGTTGGTAAAAAGGTCGTGGAACAGTATCTCTGTCTCCCCTTTTTTCAGGAGGACCGATGGTATGACCTTGTTCTTCCTGTCCAGGTCTTCTATTTTCAGCATGGGAATTGATGCCAGGGCCTCTGGTGGATCAGGGGTTCCCTGGAGGCGCTTAAGTTCTCTGGTGTTGGCTATAATCTCCTCTACCCCTTCTTCAGTCATGGAGGAGCGTAGTTCGGCAAGCCTCTCTTTTTCGTTTCGTTCCTCCCTCTCTCTCAGGCCGGGATCAGGCTCCAGTATCAGGGTGGTCCGATGGGGGTTTGAGAGAAACAAGCGGTCGGTCATCGTCTCAAAAAACCGGGGCTCAGATTTAGCCATGGATTTTACGGCCTCAAGCGGTCTTTCAAAGGAGATGAGGCTCAAAGGATCGCTGTCATAAAGCCAGGTGCTGAGCGCCCTCAACATGAGGGAGAGGCCTCGGGGGAAGTTGCCCGTGTTGTTTTCCCGCAGACGGAACTCGATGGTATTGAGGGCCGCTTCCGTTGTCTTGGGATCGATCCCTGACCGTGCAAGTCCTCTCAGGGTCTCCATGATGAGGGATTCAACAGAATCGGCGTTTTTCACCTCAATACCCTTGAGCCCGGTTGAGAAGTAGATCTGACGCAGCTCGTTTTCAAGGCCCACGCCTGCAATGTCCTCACCCAGTCCCGAATCTATGAGGGCCTTTCTGAGGGGGGAGCCGGGCATGCCCAGGAGGATATATTCCAGGATGTTAAGGGCAAGGTTGGTCTCAACAAGGGTCGTCTCCGTGAGCAACCAGTTCAGGGTGATCATTCCTTTCCGGGCGTTCCCCTCATCTCCCACCATAAAGGGCCGTGTCAGTCGTACAGGCTCTTTGAAGGGGGGCTGCGGCCGGACTGCTGAAGGGATTTCAATGGGATCAAAGTCGTTGAGATATCCGTTTACCAGTCTCAACCTCTCATCCGTATCATCGTCTCCGTAAAAGTAAATCCTGGCGTTTGAGGGGTGGTAGTACCTCCTGTGAAAGGAGAGGAACTGCTCATAGGTAAGCCGCGGTATCTGCCTTGGGTCCCCGCCCGCATCAAAGCCGTAGGCGTTATCGGGGAACAGGGACTGGAGGGAGTACTCGGAGAGGATGTTGTCAGGAGAAGAGTACGCCCCCTTCATCTCATTGAAGACAACGCCCTTGTATGACAGGGGATCGTCCTTTTTTTCCAGCTCGAGGTGCCACCCCTCCTGCTGGAATATGGACCTGCTGATACGTGGGTAGAAAACCGCATCAAGATAGACGTCTATAAGGTTATAAAAATCCTGCAGATTCTGGCTGGCCACGGGATAGCAGGTCCTGTCAGGATAGGTAAAGGCGTTCAGGAAGGTCTGCAAAGACCCCTTCAGAAGTTCCACAAAGGGCTCCTTGACAGGGTATTTTCGCGATCCGCAGAGTACACAATGCTCTAATATATGGGCGACCCCCGTGGAATCCGAGGGGGGAGTTCGAAAAGTGATGCCAAAGACCTTGTTCTCGTCATCCGTGCCAAGGGATAGGAGCTGGGCCCCGGTTTTCAGGTGGCGATAAAGCCTGGCTAAGATGTTCAGCTCTCCTATTTTCTGTTCCTTCAGAAGTTGAAATCCATGATCAGTACTCATCTTTCCTCTCCGGGATATGGTTTAAAGGGTGAAACTGTCTGGGATTGAAGATCAGCCTTCCGTGGTCTGTCCGCTTAGGGCGGTCTGACCTTGTGCCAGGCCCCGGAATGAAATCCATGGCCCGGCGATCATGGGCCGGTTCCGCCGGTTTCGGCCGCGGTATTTACGGTTTTTCTGGTGGGGTGCTTCTTTTTGGCCACAATCTGGTAGAGGGTGAGGATGAGAAACGTGCCCAGACCCAGATAGTTGACTGTCTGGTCAGCCCAGATCAGGGCAATGGCCGAGGCCCCGTGGAGAATGGTTTCAACCCAGGTGAGTGACAGGAGGAAGTAGCGCTCCAAGCAGATAACGAATGCGGTAATGGCAAGGGTGCAGAAAATAACCGTCTGGATCACCTCCCTGGTTGGCCCGTTCAGGAGGAGGGGGTGGTAGGCCATGACGACGGGTATAATATAGAGCCCCTTGGCAAGCTTCCACGATGTAAAGGCCGTCCGCATGGGGCTTGAGCCTGCTATGCCCGATGCCGCAAAGGACTCAAGGGCCACCGGCGGGGTTACGTTGGCGTCCTGGCTGTACCAGAACACGATCATATGGGCCGTGAGGAGCGGGATGCCCAGGTCCATCAGCCCGGGACCTGCCAGGATGACAAGGACTATGTAGGAGGCGGTCACCGGCAGGCCCATGCCCAAGAGGAGGGAGGTGAGCGCAACCAGACCCAGTGCCAGAAGCGGGATACCGTGTGAAAGGGAAACAACCAGAGAAGAAAACCTCAACCCCGTGCCGGTCAGGTTGACCACCCCCACGATAATACCTGCCGCTGCGCAGGCAACGGCTACCACAACGGCGTTGCGGGCCCCCTGCTCCAGGGTCTTGAGCAGGGTGGTAAAGGAGATCCGTGAGTCTCTGCGAAGGAGTGCCGTGAAATAGATGGCCAGTATGGCTATGAACCCCGCCATCATGGGGCTGTAGTTCATAACCAGTACCGTGATAAGGATAGCCACGGGAATGATAAAGTGAATCCCCTTTTTTATGGTCTTGCCAAGCCTCGCGATGACCTCTTTGGGCTTTCCCCCTATGCCTACCTTCTGCGCCTCAAGATGAGCAAACAGGATGACCGAGAAGAAGTAGAGGACAGCCGGGATGAAGGCTATCTTTATGATTTCCAGGTAGGGCGTTTGGGTGAATTCCGCCATGAGGAAGGCCCCGGCCCCCATGATGGGAGGCATCAACTGGCCCCCTGTGGAGGCTGCCGCCTCAACAGCTGCGGCCACATGGGGCCTGTACCCGATCTTTTTCATCATGGGGATGGTAAAGGAGCCCGTTGCCACCACGTTGGCCACCGCACTTCCTGCAACCGATCCCATGAACCCGCTTGCCACCACAGCGGTCTTGGCAGGCCCCCCGGAAAAACGGCCCGTAATGGAGTAGGCCATATCAATAAAGAAGTTTCCCGCCCCGGTCTTTTCCAGAAATGATCCGAACAGGATAAATATGAACACAAAGGTCGCCGCAACCCCTGTGGGCAGGCCGAATATGCCCTCGGTGGTGAGGGAGAGGGTGGTGGCCATACGTTCGATGGAGTAACCCTTGTGCACGAGGATATCGGGCATGTAAGGCCCGAAATATCCGAACAGCAGAAAACCAAAGGCAATACATGTGAGATTCAGACCGATGACACGGCGTGTGGCCTCGAGAACAAGGGCCACCAGGGTCATGCCAACGGTGATGTCCCATTGGCTCCAGTCGCCCTGCCGGTCAAAGATGCCGTTGAGATCGATAAAAATATAGGCGGCAACGCTCACGCTCAGGGCCACCAGGATCAGGTCGAGCACGAGGGCCCAGTTCAGCCTGTCTCTTCGTGCTCCCTTGTAAAGGGGCCTGGTGAGGAAGGCTATGACGAGAATGGATCCCAGAAAAACCGCCCTGTGTCTCATGGCGGTCATGGCGATAATCCCGGCCGTATAGAGTTGAAACAGGCTCAGTCCCGTTCCTATGACCGCCACCACTTTCAGGATGCTCCATTCTATTTTGGAAGATGATGACGCGGTATCGCTCACCTTTTTCATGGCAGCCTCGATTTTCCTTTCACCTGGATAATGCAGGTTTCAAGTTTTCACGGGAGTAGCACGATGGGGAAAAAGGGATCTGTAAACCCTGTAGAGCAGGCTTACAGGTCGGGCCGAGAAGCGTACCGCCTCATGGGGAGCTAATGCGGAGAGGTTCTTCCTTATACCACGCCATATAACTGTGTGGTCCACGCCCGGGCTGCCTATCCGTAATATGAAATCACCCGTGGGCATATGCATCTCCTCAATTACTTCATAGGGACCCCTCATCCTCATCTTCCCCACTCCCGGCATCCGGCCCATGCCGGCCCCGAACTTGAGGTAACGTTCTTCTTCGATGTAGATACGCCCCCTCCTGTCAACGCTGTGTTCCTCCCAGATGGGGGCGTTTTCCACCGAGTGGTAGTAGTGGATTGTAAATCGTTCGTCAGGCATGAGGGGAAGGACCATGAGTGGTTCTTCCTTTGTGACCGACGTAATGCAGAGCTCCAGGCCGCCCGGCAGGAACCAGGCGGCCAGAACCAGACCGACCATTACGCCGGTCGCCCACCAGACGGCGGGCCTGACCGGCCTTTTGAACAACCCCGTCACCCGGTTAGGGTATCAGCCTTGCCGGTACCTCGATTCCCTTCTCCTTCAGGTACTTGATGGTTCCGGGATGGAGGGGGATAGGAGAGTGCTTTACGGCATTCTCAGGCGTGGTGTAGGCCGCCGACGGGTGAATCTTGCAGAGCATGTCGTTATGCTCGTAAAGGGCCTTTACCAGCCTGTACACCAGGTCAGTATCCAAGGAATCCTGGCAGATCATGACGTTCCATACACCGATGGTGGGAACAGGTTTATCAACACCTTTGTAAACGCCTGCCGCCAGTTCCACCGCTGAGTAGGTCTTGTTGGCCGCCAGGACCTTTTTCGTCTGCTCCTTTGTAAAGGGTATGATCCTTATGTCATGGGTGGTCGCAAGATCCATGATGGAACTGGTGCCTGGTCCCACGCTCCAGGTGCCCAGCTCTATGGTCCCGTCGCGCAGGGCGTTGGCGCTCTCGGTAAAGGAAAGGCGGGCGTCCTTGTAAGAGTCCAGGGGGATGCCCAGGGCCTTGAAAACCACCTCGGCCATGAAGTTCGTTCCGCTCCCGGGGCTCCCGCTGCTGATTGTCTTGCCCTTAATCTGCTCCACGTTTGTTACGGGGCTTTTCTTGAGGGTGACCAGTTGAAGGAGGTTGGGGTACATGATGGCCATTGAGAGGATCTTCTGCTTCTTCCCCTTGAACTTGGACAGGCCATTATAGCCGGCCACTGCCACGTCTCCCATTACTTCTCCCACGACCGTTTCGCCCTTGGAGGCTAACTTCACGTTTTCCACGCTTGCGCCTGTGACCTCTGCCACGGCCCTGACCCCCGGAACATGGCGGGTCCATATCTCTGCCACGCCCCCTCCGTAGGGATAATAGATTCCGCCTGTACCGCCCGTGCCGATACTCAGGAAGACTGTTTTAGCCGCAACCGGTCCCGTAATCATAAAAATAAGGGTCACGGTAATAGCCAATACGATGCTCAGTTTTTTCATAAGTTTAGACCTCCCTTTCTTGTTGTGACGTTTCTACTGACCCACGGTTGTAATAAACAGGTCTATGGATGCGGGTCTGTCAGGCATACGCCCCACCGGATAGACAAAGGTGGCGGTCTGCCCAGGTTTGATCAGTCCCTTTTTGGTCTTTCTGGGGATAAGGCCCCCGATGGCCTTACCGTTGTCCAGGAAGATTCGCACCCTGTACCGCTGGGGTTTGTCGCTTGTGTTTTTGACTGAGACTTTGAAATGAAGGGAGCGGGCCCCTTCAAACTTCTTGAAAAAGCAGGAGAACCCGGCTAACTGGGCCTCGGAACATATCTCCTTGTTTACCTTTCCCTCAGGAGCGCAGGCAAATTCCTTTGCCGCGGCATTGGCCGTCGCGCCTGTAAAGGCCCAGAGTCCCAGGCACACCGCCGTTCCCATTACGAGCAACCAGCTTAAGAGATACTTGCGTTGTTTCATGTTCCCTCCTTTCGTTACGGATGAATTTTTTAAGAACCTCTGCAACCTGAATTTGAATAACACCACAGAGGACCGGTGTTGTCAACCTGATTTTGAGGGCTTGTGTTTAGGATGGGACTGTGATATGGAAAAAACGGTTGCGCCCTCCTTAAGGGGAGTGACAGAGGCTTTGAAGCAATACGTATTCTCCCGAAGTTCCTATCCAGTTCTTCGGGGTTTGGGAGTGGCCGGAAGGAACGTGGGGGACCTTGTTCGTGGTCCCGTGACAAGAGATGAAATAGGGCAAGGAGAACAGTATGGAAATCAGAGTAACGCAGGTGGCACAGGACCGAATGAAACCGAAACCCGCCGATGAATCCCAGCTTGGGTTCGGTGAGATTCTTACCGATCACATGTTCAAGATGGACTGGGAAACAGGCAAGGGGTGGATTAATCCCAGGGTCGAACCCTATGGTCCCATCCCCATAGATCCGGCCGCCATGGTCCTCCATTACGGTCAGGAGGTATTTGAAGGGCTTAAGGCCTATACCAGCCAGGACGGCGGCATATACCTTTTCAGGCCCCAGGAGAATTTCAAACGGATCAACCGTTCGGCAGCCAGACTCTGCATGCCCCAGGTGGATGTGGACCTGGCCATGGCGGGAATGAAGGAACTGATCCTCCTGGACAGGGAGTGGGTGCCCAAGACCGATGGGACCTCTCTCTACATAAGACCCACCATGATAGCCACTGAACCCCACCTTGGGGTCCGCCCCTCAAACACCTATCTCTTTTACATAATCATCGGGCCGGTGGGGGCCTACTACAAGGAGGGCCTCAACCCGGTCAAGATCTATGTGGAAGATTTTTACGTGAGGGCGGCCATAGGAGGGACCGGCGAGGCCAAGACCTCGGGAAACTACGCCGCGAGCCTCCTGGCCGCTGAAGAGGCAAAGAAGAAGGGGTTTACACAGGTGCTGTGGCTGGATGCGAAGGAGAAAAAGTATGTGGAAGAAGTGGGAACCATGAACATGTTCTTCGTCATTGAGGATGAGGTGATTACCGCCCCCCTGAACGGGAGCATCCTCCCCGGGGTCACCAGAGACTCGGTTATTCGCATTGTCCGGGAGTGGGGCATGAGACTGTCCGAGCGTTCCCTAACCATTGACGAGGTAATTGAGGCAGCCAGAGACGGGAGATTAAGGGAGGCCTTTGGCACGGGCACGGCCGCGGTGATCTCTCCGGTGGGGCAGATAACCTATAAGGACGAGGATTATATCGTTGGGGGAGGCAGGATGGGGGAGCTCTCCCAGAAACTCTACGACGAGATAGTGGCGATTCAGTACGGGCACAACCCCGACCCCTACGGCTGGGTTGAACGGATCGTATAGAAGTGTAAAGTGACTAAGTGATCTAAAGTGTCTAAAGTTCAAGGTAATATTTAACATTTTCAAATTGTCTGAAGTTATCGATCAAGGCCTCGGCTGATCGAGCTGTTATTGTGTCTCTCGGCAGACGGGACAGTCGAAATCCTTGTCTATAGCCTTTAAGATAATGTTTTTCTGTAGGCCTATATGTATTATCCGAGTCCCTTGGTCGGATTTGTAGCGCGTACCTTGAGAAAACCATCCCTTATAAAATGTCACGAAGTTCCTTAACTTTAGGCACCCTAAACTTTAGACACTTTAGGCACTCCAAATGAGAGGTTTAAATGATTCCTACCATTGAGTGGCACCGTGATCAGGTCAGGATGGTTGATCAGAGGAAGCTCCCCTCCAGGGTCCAGTGGTACGTGTGCAGGGGCCATGGAGACGTGATCAGGGCGATTGAAAAAATGGTTATCCGGGGCGCCCCGGCCATAGGTGTGGCAGCCGCCATGGGTATGGCCCTTGGCGCAAGGACTATCCGTACCCGGAACGGGGAGGCCTTTATGTCCAGGCTTGAGGAGATGGGCGAAGAGTTGATCTGTGCCCGTCCCACGGCCGTGAACCTGAGATGGGCCGTAGAGAGGATGCTCGGTCTGGCAGGGAAGATGTCGGGCCGCCGGACAGAGGAGATAAAGGGCTCCCTGCGACAGGAATCTGAAAAGATCCTGGTCGAGGATATTGAGATCAACCGGAGGATGGGGCTGAACGGTCAGGGTCTTATACCGGAAGGCTCCACCGTACTCACCCACTGCAACGCCGGTTCCCTGGCCACCGGGGGATACGGTACCGCCCTGGGCGTGATAAGGGCGGCCCATGAGCAGGGAAAGAAGGTTCAGGTTATCGCCGATGAGACAAGGCCGTGGCTGCAGGGACTCCGGTTGACCGCCTTTGAGCTGATGGAGGACGGGATACCGGTTTCCGTGATTGCGGATAATGCGGCAGGTTCCCTCATGCGGCAGAAAAAGATAGATCTGGTGATTACCGGGGCCGACAGGATTGCGGCAAACGGAGACGTGGCAAACAAGATAGGTACCTACCAGGTCGCTCTCCTGGCCTGGACTCACCGAATTCCGTTTTATGTAGCTGCTCCCCTATCCACCGTAGACC
>DREN01000279.1 GCA_011051075.1 Deltaproteobacteria bacterium
CAGGGTGGTCTTTCCCGAAGACTCGGGCCCGAAGATCTCCACCACCCTCCCCCGTGGAACCCCTCCGATCCCAAGGGCCAGATCAAGGGCTAAAGACCCTGTGGGGATGGCCGGGATGTCGATCAGCCTCTCATCCCCCATCTTCATGATGGACCCGCGTCCGAACTGCTTTTCTATCTGTAAAATAGCCTGTTCAATAGCCCTGTCTCTTTCCATGGGACCGACCTCCCTGATACTGATACGATAAAAGCTTGGAGGGAAATCGCTCCCTCCGGATTTTTCTTCCTCAGCGGACCCCCGTCAGGGGCCAGCTGTGCAACTTATGATAGATGGCTCCGCCCGGCCCTAACTGACTTCTGAACAGGACCAGTTTCTCCAGGCTGCACTCGGGGCCTGAAAGATCCTGGTACCTTGAAAGGAACCGATCTATCACCGTTCCCGGGTTCGGGCCCTTGCGGAATCTGCCCAGTGTCAGGTGAGGTCTGAAAGGTCTCTTTTCCTCCCTGATGCCGAGCGGTTTCAGCCCTGCATGGAGGGCATGCCTGAAGCGGGCCATCCTGTCCACGTGGCCCTCAAGACCGATCCAGAGGACCCGGGGATTGCGCACAGGGCCGAATATGCCCATGCCGTTTACTGCAAGGCTGAAGGGGGCATACCCGTGGCAGACCTGGCCCACAACTTCCTGGATCCCGGGCAGGTCTGCCTCCTCCACATCACCCATGAACACCACTGTAAGGTGGATGCTGGAGACCTTCACCCACCTGACTTGGATGGGCAGCTTCCTGGCCTCCCCTGATATTTCGGTGACGACCCTCTTGATTTCTTCGGGCAGTTCAAATGCCAGAAAGGATCGAATCGCCATTTAAGTACCTTCTGATCCAGTCGAGGCCCATGGTTGATGCGTTAAGTTTGATCTGGTCCCGCCGCCCCCAGAAACGATACCTCCTGGAAAAGACCTCTTCCTTGCTGCACAAGGCTATATGAACCGTGCCAACGGGTTTATCCCTGCTTCCTCCCCCGGGCCCTGCGATCCCGGTTACTGCCAGGCCAAGGTCGGACCTCATACGTTCCCGTACACCCCTTGCCATTTCCTGCGCGGTCTGGTCGCTTACGGCCCCATACCTTATTATGGTCTCGGTCCTGACCCCTAACATATCCACCTTGGAATGGTTGCTGTAGGAGACCATCCCGCCATAAAAATAGGCCGAACTGCCCGGCACGCTGGTCAACCGATGGCCTATTAGCCCCCCTGTGCATGACTCTGCGACCGATAAGGTCTTACCCCTGTCCCCCAACAGACCGCCCACGACCTCTTCCATCTCCTGGTCGCCGGTGGAAAAAACGTAATCCCCCACAAGGGAGACTATCTCGGCCCCCAACCTGTCCAGATGGGCGGTCACCGATGCCTCGTCCTCGCCCTGAAGGGAGATGGTAATATGGTTCTCCGGGAAGTGGGGATAAAACCCTATGACGGCGTTCTCCGGTTTCCACCTGAGTTCGGCGAAAATCTCAGCGATGCGCGGTTCACTAAGACCGTAGAGTTTTATGATGCGCTGGCCCACAACGGGAAGGGTCTCGTAGAGGTGGCGGAGTTCGGGGAGTACAAACTGGTCCATGAGATGACGCATCTGTTCAGGTACGCCCGGCAGGAAGTAGAAACGTACCGCATTTTTGGCCAAGGAAAACCCGCATGTATCCCCCGAAGGGTTGATGATAGATGCCCCCTCCGGCAGCATGGCCATCTTCCGGTGTGGCTGGGTCATCTCAGTCCCCCGGACCTTCAGGTGGGCCCTGATCTTTTCAAGCATTATCTGATCGGAGTAAAGGGGCCTGTCCAATGCCTTGGCCACGATCCTGCACGTGACATCGTCCTCTGTTGAACCCAGCCCCCCCGTCACTATTACAAAACGCGACGATTTGAGGATACCCTTAAGGGCGCGTGAGACCATCTCCTCATCATCCCCCACAGAGGTAATGCGGGTCACACTAAGGCCCGATGCGGTTAGCTTTCCGGCCGCATAACATGAGTTGAGATCAGCCGTCCCGCCGCTTACAAGTTCATTGCCTATTGTGATTATCTCGCCTCTCATCTTCCTGTTGTGGCCCCATCAGCCTTCAAGACCCAAAAAACAGGATCCCCCGCAGGCACAGGTGCGCGTACACCCCTGCCAGCAGATCGTCCGCCACTATGCCGTATCCCCCCCTAAGCCCCTCGGCCCGCCTGATGGGCCACGGTTTCACTATATCGAAAAAACGGAAAAGGACAAAACCTATGGCCATGTTCAGTAATGAAGCGGGCAGAAGGAACATGGTAACAAGAAAACCGGCCACCTCGTCCATTACCACCTCAGGGGGATCTGTCCTTCCCAGGATCTTCCCGGCCCGGTCCGAGGCCCAGATAGCGGTTATGGTAACCACCAGGGGGAAAAACAGGCCTGACCATCCCCCAAGCCAGCGGGACAGGAGAACAAGGGGTACGGCGCCCAGGGTCCCCAGGGTGCCGGGGGCCACGGGCACCAGTCCGGTCCCGAACCAGGTGGCCAGAACAAGGGCCGTCCTGCCTGAAAGCCCGCTTACTTCAAAGGCCCTGAGGAGTGTTAAATTATCAGATTGAGGTCTTGACATCAAGCAGGTTGTGGGGGTGGTGGATTCAGGCCTGAAACCCAGAGATAAACATCACGCAGGGGGATCTTGTTCCTTGCGGCAATGGCCCTGCATACCTCATACTCTGGGACCAGAGATAAAGAGCCGTCCCCCGTGGCCACCCTCTTCACCCTGATCCTTCCCCACGGGCTCTCCACCTCTATGAAAGACCTTTCAACCACCCTGCGCTGACTGTAGCGGAACCTGACACCCAGGGTACCCGTCTCCCTGATCACCATCTCCATGAGGAGATCCTTTTCATCGGGCCTCCCAATTATCTGGATCTGCACCCCGGGCCTGTTTTTCTTCATATGGACAGGTGAAAAGATCACGTCAAGGGCACCGGCCTCAAAGAGCCGGTCCATAAGGTATCCCAGGCATTCAGGACTCACATCATCCACGCTGGTCTCAAGGACAACCACCGTATCCGTTGCCTTTCCCCTTTCCCCGTCCCCTATGAGGATCCTCAGGAGGTTGGGCCTGTCTGGGAGATCCCTGGACCCGACCCCATAGCCGATCTCGCGAACCACCATGGGGGGCATGGACCCAAAGGAGGTGGCCAGGCCCCTTACCAGGGCGGCACCCGTGGGGGTGACCATCTCATGGGAAATTCCCGCCTCAAACACGGGGACGCCCTTCAAGAGGGCCAGAGTGGCAGGGGCCGGCACAGGGATCCTGCCATGGTCGGTCATGACGAATCCCCTGCCCAGGGGGAGGGAAGACACGTAGACATGACCGATCCTTAGGCGCTCCAGGCCATAGACCGTCCCCACCACATCGATTATGGAATCAACCGCGCCCACCTCGTGAAAATGGACCTCCTCCGGGGACCGGCAATGTATCCTGCCCTCAACCTCGGCGAGCATCTCAAATATCTGGATGCTCCTTTCCTTGACACTGTCCGTGAGATCACCACGGCCAATGACCTCCTTCACATCCTTCAGCCCCCTGTGCACATGGGAGCCCCCCTCAAGGGAGACCAGGAACCTGGTCCCCGCAATCTCACCGCGGCTCTCCCGGATCGACTCTATCCGGTAGCCCTTGAACGGGAGGGAGAGAAGCGAGTCCCTAAGCTCCTCGAAAGGGAGCCCCGCGTCTAACAGGGCGCCAAGGAACATGTCGCCGCTTATGCCTGAAAAGCAGTCCAGGTAGGCCGTTTTCATGCTGAACCTGCAAAAAAAGCCCTGCCTGCGGAGGCAAGGCTTTCTCGTTAAATACGGAGACTCTAAAGGGCCTCTAAGACGAGTTCAGAGATATCCATGATCCTTATATCATCTTCCCTGTTCACGGTCTTCCGGCTGTCCTCAAGCATGGACATGCAGTAGGGACAGGCCGTGGCCAGAACAGTGGCCCCTGTTTCGCACGCCTCGTGAATCCTCAAATCTGAAAAGCGCCATTCGGGCTTTGTCTCCATCCAGAGCCTGCCCCCGCCCGCCCCGCAGCAGAGGCTCTCATGCCTGGACCTTTTCATCTCAACCAGATTGCCATCGGTAACAGCGGAGATCAGCGCCCTGGGTTCATCATAGATATCGCTATGCCTTCCAAGATAGCATGGGTCATGATAGGTGACCTTTTCGCCAAAGGCACTGGAGAGTTCAAGTCTTCCCTCTGAAAGGAGCCCGGCTAACAACTGGGTGTAATGGATCACCTCAAAATCACCGCCTATTTCCGGGTACTCCTTTGTGAGGGTGTAGTAGCAGTGGGGAGATGTGGCAATAATCTTCTTCACACCTTTTTCCTTATAGAGACCGATGTTCTTTTCCGCCATCTTCATGAAAAGCTCCTCGTCTCCAATCTTCCTCACCGACTCGGAACAGCAGTTCTCCTCCTCCCCTATCACACCGAAGCTGATCCCCGCCCTGGACATAAGCTTTACCATGGCCCTGGCAATATCCTGTCCCCTGGCGTCATAGGCCGAGGTGCAGCATATAAAGAGGAAGTACTCCACACCCTCGCCGAACGTGGGGACGTCAAGCCCCTCCATCCAGGCGGTCCTCTTCTCCCTGGGCTCGGACCAGGGGTTCCCGTTGCTGTGGACACTTCCCGTGGCCGTTCTCAGGACACCGGGGATAGCGCCTGTCTCGGCGATCATGGCCCTCATGGCCCTGACTATGTCGATAATGGTCACCCCCCTGGGGCATTTGAGCACACACTTATTACAGGTGGTGCAGCCGTAGAGGATATCGTCCGATTCATACCCCTCGACACCAAGCTGGGCCATCCGTATCAACCGCCGGATGTTAAAGGGGCCGTCAACAATACGCCAGGGGCAGGAACCCGCACACATGCCGCACTGCATGCAGAGGTTCAGCTTTTCAGCGCCCATGGCGACAAGCGCCTCGTTTACTTCATAAAATGGGGTTAGTGCTTCCAATGGAGAAACTCCTTTCATATAAGAATAGTGCCCACGGCATCTCCGCTCCCGCCCCTGTCAGGGGCACAGGCGGACCTTCACGTGCCCCGCCCGGAGCCGTGGCAGCAGGACTCCTCGACCTATTAGCAAAAGCCCGACTCGATGTCAACAGGGGAAAAGGGCTTTTCTACACCGGGTCCATACCCTGCGGGGAATTGTAAATGCCTGTTAAGCATCGAGGAGCCATATGGGGGAAGGGGTCCGTCTCCGGAGATCAGCTCCATGGCCTCTGATCTTGTCCATCCCCTCTTTCCGTCAGGGAGGTGGATCAGGCACCACCCGTCCTCCTCTCTGTCCCTATGCACCACGGTTCCCTCGTGGAGCCTGAAGAGCACCGTGTCGTTTTCCTCTGGACCGGCCAGCACATCCACCTGCTCGTGGAGTATCACGGCCCGGTCATCGTTTGTAATCCAGTAATACTTAAGGCCCAGGGAAGTCCCCACGACGAACCAGGAGGACAGGACCAGGAGGAGCATGTAGTAGAGCCACTCCGGTCTGGCAAAGAGCCGGATAGCTAAAACCGACCACAGGAGGATGTTCAGGACGGCAAAGGCCCAGAACAGTTCATTAAGGCTGAAGGACCTGACCCAGAAAAAGGCTGACTCAACAAAACCCCGGGACTGCTCCACAGCATCCCGGGTCTGGTCCCTGGCATGGGCCAGGTTGAAGTTCAGATCCGGGTCTCTGGGGATCAGCAGATGGGCCCGTTCGTACTCAAGGATCGCCCGGCCCAGCCTGCCCGCCCTGAAATATGCGTTGCGCAGGTTGTAGTGGATCTGTCCCCCCCTGTGCCCTGTCCGGATAAGCCGGAGATATCCTTGTATGGCCCCGTTGAAATCCCCCTCCCTGTAGGCCTGGTTGGCCTTGAAGAAGGCCTCTTCCCACTCCTGTGCCCAGGCCCTGGATCCTAAGCTCAGGCAGAGCACGGCCGTAAGGATCAGTACGACCCACCTGAGTCCCCCTTTCACCTGATACCCCTTTCGATCTCTTTTATTATCCCGGGGAGATCCCGGGTAAGTCCACCCGTCCCCATGGTCTGTCCCGTATATATCCTGTTTTCAAGCCCTGTCAGGACCTGACGGAGCCTGTTGGCAAGATCTCCGTCCACACCCTCTGATAAGAGGATCCGGGCGGCCTCGTCAGGGGTGATGGATGCCAGGGCAAGGCCGAAACGGTCGTTGAAATAATCCCTTATGGCGAGGATCAGACCATCGGGGTCCTCCTCTCCCCTCCGGCAGTGCCGGATAAGGTTTGCCGCGGCCCTCTTTGCCCTCTGGGCGGGTAGCACGCGGACAGACCTCCTCTTCAATCGCAGCCCCAGGAAGGTGGACAGGTAAAAGAGGGGGGGAAGGAGGAGGATCAGGGCCAGGATAGGTCCCCTGGACAGGACAGGGGTCCCGGCCCACAGGTCTCTCACAGAGGTGTGCAGGGGTAGAATATCATGGCCCAGCACCTCCACCCCCTGCTTGCCAGGCCTGTCGGCCCCACCCTGTCTGCCAGTTTCCGCCTCCACCATGATCATCTCTCCCTTGCCCGGGATGACCGCAAGGGGGAGGGCCCGGGTCCTGACCGTGCGGTACCTGCGGGCACGGGGATCAAAAAAGCTCAAGGCCAGGGACGGAATTTCGTAGTCCCCCTGTACCTGGGGCACCAGGGCCCACTTCATGGTCTTCAAGGCGATCAGGCCCCTTGAGTCCTTACCTGATTCAAGAACCGGCTCATCCGCGTAGATCTTCACATGCTCAAGGTCGGGGATCTTCAGATCGGGGATCCGGTTTACGTTTCCCCTGCCCCTTATCTGTACCGTGAGGGTGGCCGATTCCCCCACCCTTATCTTTGCGGGCCTGAGGGAGGCCTCAATGGTGAAGGCACCCACAAGACCGCTGAAACCCTCGGGCTTCCCTTTCTCAGGAAGGGGGATAACCTTCAGCTCAAGGGGCTCACTGACGATCGTTACGGGCCTGCCCATCCTGAAGAAGGGATCGTCAAAAAAACCCCTCCTGACCCTTCCCCCGTCGTAAACGGTCATACCCATTCGGGAGGGGCTGATCGTGTAATCTCCCGGTTTGAGGGCCATGAGGCCGTAGGGGACCTCTATGACCCGGTACCTGGTCCCATGGTAAACCCCCTGGTACTCCTTTGGGTCGGCCAACTGTCTGAACACCAGATGATCCTGTTCCGGGAGCTGAAGGGAGATATCTGAAACCCTGGGCTTCAGAAAGAGCTTCAGGGTGTACACCACCTGCTCTTCCACATAGGCCTTTTCTGACGAAAGGCCGGCCACCAGGAATATGGAGGCCCCCTTACGGGATCCCTCCGACCGGGACTTGACTACCTTGAGGGTCAGGGTGTTGCTTTCAAATACCTTCCCGTCAACCTCCACCCGGGCCGGTCCTATGACAAAGCTCCCGGTCTCTGAGGGCTGGATGTGGTATATAAAATCGACGCCCGAGGTGATGGCGCCGTTTACTATCTCAACCCGGCTTGAGCTGCCCCCGGGGGATACCTGAAAGGAGTCAAGCCCCTTTACCACGGGTGGAGAGTCGCAACTCCTTGTGCCCGACACCTTGATCTCCATCCTCACCGGGTCGGAAAGGGTTGCCTCTTCCCTGTCCAGGGAGAGCACCACCGACACGCCTGCGCGAGCAATAGAGGGGACGGATAAAAGCATTAAGAATACCAGCAGCAGGATACACCTTCTCATTCTACCAATCCTTTCCTGACAGGGGCCCTCGTTCTTTCCCTGCGGGGATTTGAAGCTTAAGATATCTTGAACGGTCCTCCTCTACGTTGTCGAGCAGGGCCTCGGCCTTTTTCCTGTCCATGGGTGAAACAGCCCCCCTGGATTTCCCTCCCTGGTCTTCCCCCTCTGACCGGGGCTGGTCCTCCCTGGGCCGGAGCTCCCCTGAGAGGTCTTCGGGAGGCGTATCCTCTCCCTGCCCCCTTTTCCCCTCTTTTCCCTCCTGATCCGGGGCCTGGGAACCCTTTTTCTCTTCTGCCTCATCAGGAGGGGAACTCTTGCCGTCCTTCCCGGCCTTACCCTGTTGAGGCCGCTCTTTCTTGTCCTTTCCCGAACCCTTACGGGATTCTTCCTGTTCCTTCTTCTGTTTTTCCATGTTCCTGAGGGCAAGCTCCAGGTTATATGCCGCGTCTTTGCTTTCAGGGTCCATCTGGAGGACCCTCCTGTAGTAGGCCGCTGCAGAGGCAAAATCCCCCTGTTTAAAGGCGGTATTTCCCAGGTTATAGGCTGCCTTCACCCTGATCTCCCGGTCTTTGGCCCGCCTCAGCACACTTGAAAAGGCTGCCATGGCCCCTTTGTAATCCCCCTCCTGATAGCTGGCGCATCCCCTGTTATAACGGAACCTTAAATCTTTGGGGTTATCCATGTCAGCGTGGGCGTAGAGCTTCCCGGCCTCGGCAAAACGGCCCTGGTTGTACAGTTCATCCGGGTCTTGGGAGGCCAATGCGCGGGGACCTGAAACAATCCCCGTGACAGGCAGAAAAAGGAGCACAACCAGTCCCTTCCAGACCCGCGACCTCTGGCCTCCCACCGCTGATCTCTGCCTCCCGGCCCCCAGCCTCACCCTGCCCAGCAGACCCTCGAGCAGGAGACAGACAAAGGCCATAACCACAAAGATAAAAAAACGCTCCTCAAAGACCCTTATCTTGCCGCTCTTAAGGGTAGAGGCCTCTGTGCTGGACCTGATCCCCTCAAAGTAGAGCAGATCCAGGTCCAGATCTCCGGCCACGGAGCGGACATACCGCCCCCCTGTGATGGAGGCGATCTGGCTGAGGCCCTCCTCGTTCAGCCTGGACATGACCAGGTTGCCGTCCTTATCCTTCCTGAATCCACCCCTGCCCTCCTCGGCCGGGACAGGCCCCCCTGATGGGTCCCCGATCCCGAACACAAAGATCTTGATCCCCCTCTTGGCCGCCTGGCGGGCGGCCTCAACTCCCCTTTTTTCATTATCCTCGCCGTCGGTTATGAGGAGGATTACCTTGTCGGTTTCCGATCCCATATCAAAGGAAGAGATTGCCCTGTCTATGGCCGCGCCGATATCCGTGCCAGGCACCGGGATGAGATCAGGGCCGAGGGCGTTCAAGAACATGGACAGGCCCCCGTAGTCCAGGGTGAGGGGGCACTGTGTAAAGGCCTTTCCTGAAAAGACCACCAGTCCTGCCCTGTCTCCCTGGAGCACCTGGATAAGGTCTGATATCTCCCGCCTGGCCCTCTCCAGCCTGTCCGGTTTCACGTCCGAGACCAGCATGCTTGGGGAGACATCCACCACGATCATGATATCGATCCCCTTTTGGGCCACTTCCTGGTAGTGGCTCCCCCAGCGGGGGCCTGCAAGGGCAAAGAGCATCAGGGCCAGTGCGCTAAGCAAAAGGACATGCCTCGTCACCCCCTTTTCCCCCCGTCTCCCCACGGTCAGGCGATCAAGGAGCCCGGCATGGGCAAACCTCTCCATTGCCCTTGCCCTCTGCCGGCCGCCGATGATGAAGAAAAGGGCCGTTAAAGGCACGAGCCAGAGAA
>DREN01000316.1 GCA_011051075.1 Deltaproteobacteria bacterium
AGACTTCCAGATAAAGATTTTGGACTGCGTTATCGGTCGGAATCGTCGACGACGTACTATGGGTACGACTTACTCCGATTCCTCCCTCTGGCCTTGCCAAAATCATTATCTGAAACTCTATAAATCCCTAAATTCCAAATTGTCTATTTCGTTTTTACCATGGACATCCTCATAGGATCCATATTCGCCGGTTTGCTGATCGGAATGGTCCTGGCCCTGGTGGCCCTGGGGCTGACCATCATCTTCGGGGTGATGGACATAGTTAACTTCGCCCACGGTGAATTCCTCATGATCGGCATGTACACCGGCCTTTTGACCGCGCAGGGTCTGGGAATAGACCCGGTCCTGACCCTGCCCGCGGCCGGGCTTGTGGGATTTATCCTGGGTATCGTATGCTACTTCGGCTTTATCAGGTTCATCCTGAGGGGCCCCATGGTGGCCCAGCTCCTTGGGACCTTCGGCCTCATGCTTTTTCTGCGGAATCTGGCCCTTCTTATCTTCGGTTCTGAGGACAGGGCCGTCCATGAGGGAGTCCTGGTGGGTAAGAGCTTTGACATAGGTATGGGGGTCATTATTCCGGCCACCAAACTGGCGGCGGCCGGCCTTTCGGTGGTGGCCTTTGTGGCCGTATGGCTCCTCATGAACAGGACCAAGGTGGGTAAGGCCCTGACCGCCACCTCCCTGAACGCCCAGGGGGCCAGGTATATGGGCATTCCCACTGAGAGGATGAACGCACTTGCCTGGGGAATAGGGGGGGCCTCTGTTACCACAGCAGGGGCCTTGATCGTGAACTTCTGGTCGGTAAACCCCTTTATCGGGCTCTTGTTCACCATGATCGCCTTTGCCATCGTTGCTTTGGGTGGCTTCGGCAGTGTGCCCGGCGCCTTCTTTGCCGGGCTCGTGGTTGGAATGATTACCGAGCTGCCAGGATTCTGGGATTTTTTTACCTACACATTTGAGGCGGACTGGATGATGGATATCCCCATGACGTCTTTCAAGTACATGTGGGTCTACGTGGCATACTTCGTGATCATGGTGGTTCGACCCAGGGGGCTCTTTGGATGGAAGCACTGAGAAACGCCCTGGATTTTTCCGATTTTCCCCGCCTTGACCTGATCGTTGCCGGGTGTGTGGCCATAGTCTTCATTGTCTTTCCCCTTTTCCCCCACTCCTCCTTTGCAATGGCCACCATGATCCAGTTCCTCATGTTCTCCTTATACGGCATGGGCTGGAACACCATCGGCGGGTACGGGGGACAGGTGGATCTGGGAAAGGCCCAGTACGTGGGGATCGGGGCGTATACCACGGCCGTGATGCTGATCCGCTGGGATATCCCCTTCTGGGTCTCCATGCCCATAGGGATGTTCTTTGCCGTGATCTGGTCTTTTATCATCGGGTATCCCCTGTTCCGTCTAAAGGGCCACTACTTCGCCATTGCCACCATCGCCACCTCCCTGGTACTCAAAGATATCTTTGAGGTGTGGGATTTTGTGGGGGCGGCCAGGGGGCTGGAGATCTCGCCCATCAAGTACCATCCCCCTGATTTTCTGCGGCTTATCTTCAGGGAGGACGTCTATTACTTTTATGTGATCCTCGGTTTCTTTTTCCTGGGCATCCTCTACATGAACTGGTTCAGGAAATCGCGTTTAGGTTTTCAACTCCGCTCCATCAAAGACAACGAGGATGTGGCCCGGTCCCTGGGGATCAACGTGCACTGGGCCAAGGTAAAGACCTATGCCATAGCCACGGCCTTTGTGAGCATGGTGGGCTCATTTCATGCCTGCTATATCAAGAGCATAGAACCTGAAGACACAATGAGCCTGGATATCTCCATCCTGATCGCCCTCATGGCCATGTTGGGCGGGGCAGGGTCTTTATGGGGGCCTGTCATCGGGGCCGGCATCCTGATTCCGATTAAGAGCTACCTCAAGGAATGGTTGGGGGCCCAGGCCGGTCTCGTGGGCATAGATCTAATTATCTACGCCCTCATTATCATGGCCATCTCGGCCTTTGAACCCCGCGGCGTATGGGGTATCGTGGAGAAGATCCGCCGGAGGAGGCGGGATTAATGGCATTCTTAGAAGTCCATAACCTGACCAAAGATTTCGGTGGCCTGAGGGCCAACAACGATATCAGCTTTTCCATGGCACGGGGTGAGCTCGTAAGCCTGATAGGCCCCAACGGGGCAGGTAAGACTACACTTTTCAACTGTATTTCAGGTCTCCATCCTGTCACCTCGGGCCGGGTCATTTTTAACGGGGAGGAGATCACTAAGCTGAATGCCCATCAGGTGGCCCGGCGTGGCCTGGCCAGGACATTCCAGGTCTATGCCGCGGCCGGAGATTTGAACGTAATAGAAAATGTCATGGTGGGATGTTTCATGAAGACCCACCTGCGGTCCCGAGCAAGGGCACGTGCCACGGAGATACTCAAGGACCTGAACATAGATCACCTGGCCGATTACCTGGTGAGCGAACTTCCAGTGGCGGCCCAGAAGTTAGTGACAATGGCCACGGCCATCGGTTCCGATCCCAGGCTGCTGATGTTGGATGAGGTGGCCGCCGGACTGAACCCCAATGAGATAGAGGGCATCCTGGCCAGCATCAGGCACGTGCACGACGATCTGGGTATAACCGTTATGCTCATTGAGCACGTCATGGAACTGGTCATGAAGATAAGTCACAGGGTTATTGTCCTGGACTACGGAGAGAAGATAGCCGAGGGGGACCCTGAGACCATCGCAAAGGACCCCGGTGTGATCAAGGCCTACCTGGGTGAGAGGTATGTGCGGGAGCATGGGGGACAGCAGGCAGTAGGCAGTAGGGAGTAGGCAGTGGTGGAAAAAGATGGACGTCGAACGTCCAACGTTGAATAAAAGGTTAACTTTAGACACTTTAGATCACTTTAATTTATGCCCGAACCTATTCTTAAGATTGAAAACATCAGGGTGCGCTACTCCGGTCTGCCGGTCCTGCACGGCGTCTCTCTCCAGGTGGCAGAGGGCCAGACCGTGTGCGTAGTGGGCGCCAACGGCGCTGGGAAGTCCACCCTGCTCAGGGCCATAATGGGGGCTCAACGGGTTTTTGAGGGAAGGATAATATTCAGGGGAGAGGAAATTCAGAAGCTGCCCACCGAGGAGATCGTCCGCATGGGCATCATCTACGTGCCCGAAGAAAAGATGCTTTTCAGGCCGCTTCCCGTGGAAGAGAACCTGGTCCTTGGGGCCTATACCGTAAGGGATAAGCAGAAGGTGAGGGAGAATCTTGAGTTTGTATACGGCCTTTTCCCCAGGCTCAGGGAACGCAGAAATCAGGCCGCCTCCACCCTTTCAGGAGGTGAGCAGCAGATGGCGGCCATCGGCCGGGGCCTGATGTCAAACCCGCAGCTCCTCATGCTGGATGAGCCCTCCCTTGGCCTGGCCCCCATACTGGTGGACGAGGTCCTTGATACGGTGCGCCGTCTCAGGGAAGAGGGCATACCCATCCTTATGGTGGAGCAGAACGTGCGAGAGGCCCTTGACCTGGCCGACCGGGGTTACGTGCTGCAGACAGGGAGGATCACACAGGAGGGCACGGGTCAGGAACTCCTTGAAAGCGATATATTCCGGTCTGCCTTCTTAGGTATCTGATCATCCTGCCGGGCATCCTCCATTCACAGGCTTACGGTTTTTCCAAAACAATCTGTTATGGAATTGAAAATCATGCCTCCGTCCATCTGAGCCGCTGCTCTAAGAGGGTGTAGCGTTGCAGTGTCTTGGCGTTTTTTACCCCCATTGCCAGGGCCTTCCTCGTGCCGATTACTATCACGAGACTCCTGCCTCTGGTAACCGCCGTGTAGATCAGGTTTCGCTGGAGGAGCATGTAGTGCTGGGTCAGGATGGGGACAACCACCGCGGGATATTCAGAGCCCTGGGATTTATGTATTGATACGGCGTAGGCCAGGACGATCTCATCCAGGTCCATGAAATCGTAGGTCGTCCTCCTGCCGTCAAATGATATCTCCACCTCACGCATTTCAGGGTCTATGCGTGAGATCCTGCCCACATCCCCGTTAAACACCTCCTTGTCGTAGTTATTCCTGATCTGCATTACCTTGTCCCCGATCCGAAAGGCCCTGTCGCCACGGGTTACGCCGTCTTTCCGGGGGTTAAGCACCCTTTGAAGCTCCGCATTGAGGCTGGAGGTGCCCACCTTACCCCTGTGCATGGGGCTTAGCACCTGGATGTCGTCCACAGGGTCAAACCCGAATCTCCCGGGCACCCGGTCCTTCACCAGTTCCAGTATGGTATGGAGCACCTTTTCAGGGTCTCCCTGCTCTATGAAGTAGAAATCATCCTCAGGGCCTGAAGGGGAAAGTGAGGGAAGCAACCCGTTGTTTATCCTGTGGGCGTTTACTATGATCCGGCTCTCCCTGGCCTGGCGGAAGATCTCGTTCAACCTTACAACGGGAACAGCATCCGATGCTATTATGTCTGCCAGCACATTCCCGGGCCCCACAGAGGGGAGTTGATTCACGTCACCCACGAGGATGAAGGTGGCCTCGGGTGGAATTGCCTTAAGGAGGTGGTACATCAGGACTGTGTCTATCATGGAGGCCTCGTCAACCACTATGAGGTCGCAGTTCAGGGGGTGTTGCTCGTTTCTTTGAAAGCCCCCCTTCTGAAGGCTGTATTTCAGCAGTCTGTGGATGGTCCTGGCCCCATAGCCGGTGGCTTCAGACATCCTCTTGGCTGCCCGGCCCGTAGGCGCTGCCAGCAGGACCCTGGCCCGCAGGCCTGAAAAGATCTTCAGGACGGCGTTGATAATGGTGGTCTTGCCGGTGCCCGGTCCTCCGGTTATGACCAGGACCTTGTTTTCCGCGGCGCCCTTCAGGGCCAGGACCTGGTTGGGGGCCAGATCGATGGAGAGCCGGGTCTGTACCCAGGCGGCTGCCCTGTCAGCGTCAAAGCTCCTGATCGATTTGGGTGTCTGCATCAGCCCCTTCAGGTGCCTGGCGATTCCGGTCTCTGTCACGTGAAACCTGGCCAGATACACCCCCTTTGTCCCTGCTGTTTCGCCGGAAACAGTGGCCGTGTCCTCAATAACCAACCTGCCCTCAACTGACAGGGCCTGAACCGCGTTTATGACCGTTTCCTCCTCAACCCCAAGGATCTCTCTGCATTTATCAAGAAGAGGTCTATGGGGGTAGTAGACGTGACCCTCGTCTGCAAGCTGCTGGAGAACGTAGAGGACTCCGGCCCGGGCCCTCTGCCCGGAGTTCCTGTCAAAGCCCAGGTTGGCGGCGATGCGATCTGCCGTGATAAACCCGATGCCGAAGATATCCGTTGCCAGACGATAGGGGCTCTCCTTTACCACCTGGATGGAGCGGTTGCCGTACTGCTTGAATATCTTGGTGGCAAACCCGGAACCCACGCCGTGGCCCTGGAGGAAGAGCATAACATCCCTGATCTCTTTCTGCTCCTCCCATGCCTTCTGGATCATGGTGATCCGTTTTTTCCCTATCCCGGGGACCTTTTCCAGTTCTTCAGGGTGCTCTTCAATAATATCCAGGGTCTTTTCACCGAAAATTTCCACGATCCGTTTTGCCATGACCGGGCCTATGCCCTTGATAAGCCCGGAGCCCAAGTACTTCTGGATACCGTAAACCGATGCGGGTACTGTTGTCCTGTACTCAACTATCTTGAACTGCTCCCCGTACCTGGGGTGATTGGTCCATTCACCCTTAAGCTTGAGGATCTCACCGGGTGTGGCGGCCATGAGGTTCCCCACCACCGTCACAAGGTCAGGCCTGCCGTACACCTTGAGCCTGGCAATGGTAAACCCGGTTTCCTCGTTACTGTAGGCTATTCTTTCAATCTGGCCTTCCAGGGCTTCAGGCATGGAGCGGTCTCCGTTGTAGACGTATGTGTACGAAGGCGGCCTTCTGGGCCGGGAGAATATTTGACAGAGGCATGGAGGTGTGGCGCAGGTTGGAGAGTCGGGTCTCTTTTACCGGGTCTCTCCGGTGGTTTCGCGGCCGTTCAGTATCTCTCTGATCTTCTCTGACACGATTTTTATGTTAAAGGGCTTCTGGATGAACCCGTTGCAGCCCCGTTTCAATATCTCGGTTGCCTGGCCGTCAATGCTGTATCCGCTGGACAGGAGAACCAGGATGTGCGGGTCCATTTTCTTAAGCCTGTCATAGGTCTCTCCGCCTCCCATGCCGGGCATTATCATGTCAAGGATTACCAGATCAATCCTTTCCCTTGGGGCCGTAACGGAGCTTTCTGATTATATCAATGGCCCTTGTCTGAGCATCTTCAAGGGTGAGTTTACCGTTTCCCGCCCGGGTTGCGTGCAGGTCCAGAATGCTCCACGCGCTGTCCGTAAGTTCCCGGACCATCTCCCGTTTCTGTGCCATCATGCGCTCTTCCATGGAGGGGATAAAGATGAGAAAAACGCTCAGGAGGAACAGAACAAAGGTGAGAGCCACCGGTACTATAACCCTTAAAGGGGCGGAGTACCCCAGGCCCCTGTGAAATATGGATCTGAAGTTCATCTTCTTCATCGGTTTTGGCTCCTCTTCTCTGACCACCAATAATACATTGGGAGGATCAAAAGTAAACAATAAAAACAGATCCGCATGGGACTTGCAGCAGGGGTTTTTGTTCCGGCTTGACCTGCTTGTGCCTATGAATTAATATTGATGAAACAGATGTGGTCTTTGCGGGTGTCAGGACCGGTCGTGGGGCGCGACCGCCTGTGGGCTGAACAACACCCGGCCCCTTAAGCCTTTAAGCCGCATAGCCATGTCGGCTTCAAAGTGGCGCCGACCACCTTCCCATTGGAGGCCCTGTATGGTAAGTCGGGGATATTGCCTGGTCTGGCGAGTCCTGTTCAGATGCTTAAACCCTGTTTTAAACAGCAGCGGCAGGGCCGCCTTCTGGGTGAACTGGGCCCTTGTTCTCCTGGTTATCTGCCTGAGCCTAATCGCCCTTTACTTGACAATAGGGATCCCTGACAGGCGCCAGGTGCAGGATGTTTCACGGGAGGAGATACAGGCAGCCCATTCAGACCAGCGCTACAGGATCCCGGTTCCCGCAACAGATACGGTCCACCCTGGCCTGCAGCCTGCAAATGCAGGCCCCGGTCAGGAAAGACCGCACAAGGGGAGTGGGGGTCCCGTGCCGGTAAACATGGCAAAATCACTTCCCCTTCATGAGAGGGGTGATGACATGGCCCGGGCCCCCGGTCCGGAGGATCAACCACGACCCCCGAAAACCGTGAAAAGGGGGATCGAGGACACGGAAAAGGGAAGGGCGCTTATCGTTGCAAAAGATGCGGACGGGAGACCGGCAACAGACCCTAAGTCCGGGAACCGGGTGCTTGCAGAGACCGGCCAACCACAGACGGAGACAGAACAACGGCCTTCCCTTCAGGGGAAGAGCACCCCTTTATCGGAGGGAGAGGACAGAGGGGAAAGGCGCTTTGTCAGGGTGCGGGCGATTAACGTCAGGGAAGGGCCTTCCACCAGGTCCAGGGTGAAGTTCCGTATGGTGATGGGAGAGGCCCTGACCGTCACAGGGAAGAGGAAGGGGTGGATGGCGGTAAGGCTGGAAGACGGACGTTCCGGCTGGGTTTACCACACCCTCCTTCAGGACACCCCGGTTCAAGGAATGAGGACCGCACACAACGGTAGAGAGATCAGGGCCGTCCGGGTCGATCTGGCCGGTGGAGATACGATCAGGGTGGTTTTTGAGCTTAACGGCCGGTTTCCTCCGCGAATCATGGTCATCAAGGGAGACAAACCGCGCGTGGTGTGTGATTTTCCTGATACCAAGCTTGCCCCTCATATCGGGGACAGTGTTGAAGTGAACGAAGGGATCCTGAAAAAGATACGCACAGGCCTGCACACAGGCCCTGAGTCAAAGGTCAGGGTTGTGTTGGACCTTTTACCCGGACAGGACTACGAGGTGAACCCAGCACCTTCAGATAAGGAAAACCGTTATATCCTGAGGGTCAGCGCGAAACAGTGAGATATGATTTTCAAGGCTCGTCTGCACAGATAAACAGCCCGCGCCTTTCCTGGTAGGATCCAGGCCGGCACGGCCACTTCAGCTCCCCAGGGTCGCATGCATTGTGCCTCAGGGCCTAAAACCTACTCCTGTCCCTTGAGTTCTTCCTTGAGTTGTTCCTCGAACTCATTGAAAAACCTGTCTTTTTCCTTCCAGTCAGGACCGAAGCGCTTGCTGAAATAATCCCCTAATTTGTCAAAAAGCTTCTCCCATACCGGTTTTCCTTCGCCAAGGACCACATCCTCAAGAAATGAACTCAGTTCAGAGATCTTCTCTTTGGGGAGAAAAGATACCGCCCCTAATTTTATTGACTGTTTCAGGGATTCCGGAGAAAGGGCGTGGGCCGTGAGCATGACGGTGGGGAATTCTCTTGACACGGCGGTCTTCAGAAGCTCGAAGCCGTTTACACCCATGATATCTAGGATCACGATGTCGTAGGTGTAACTGAGGAGGTACTGAAGGGCCGTTTCATAGTCGGTAGCCTTGTGGATCAGGCACATATCCAGTTCTTCTTCCACGGTTTCCAGGACATCGGGCTCATCGTCAACCACGAGAATAACCTTGTCCTCAAGGACGCTCTTGCTGGTCATAAGTATCCTCCTTCATGCTGGGTGAAACGGTTATTTTTCAATACTACAATGGAATCCGTTGCTTTGTCAAAACAAATCGGCATGGCGTACTCCAGCTTGCCTATCAGAGGCAGGATCCAGACATGCGTGGTACCCGGGCTTAGCCAGGGCGGTGATCTTCATAGGCCGATTTCAGGGATGTCAAAGAGACTTGATTTCCTCTATATCCCTGTCCGGTATGGCAGGGGCCTTCCCCCGGGTCAGGAGGTAGACCCGGGCCGCCTCGTCTATCTCTTCGGCCATATCAAGGGCCTCTCTGAAGTTCCTGCCCACCGTGACAAGACCGTGGTTCTGAAGGAGCACCGCAGAGGCCTTTCCCGGAGATAGTTGATTGATTACCGCCTCTGCCAGGGTCTCGGTACCCGGAACCATAAAGGGGATCATGGGCAGGGGATAGGCGTAATAGACAAACCCGGGGGTGAGAGGAGGCAGGGCGCTCGGACCAGGCTCAAGCAGGGCAGAGGCCGCGATGATATGGGGACCGTGCAGGTGGAATACCACGTTTATGTCGGGTCTCCGGCGAAGAGTCCCAAGGTGCATGCCGGCCTCCTTTGTGGGTTCATTACCCTCCCTGAGACCCCCCCCTTCACTGACAACCGAGACTATGTCGGGATGCAGATCGCGCAGGGAGCAGCCGGTGGGAGTCAGGAGTACCCCGTCTTTGGCACGGGCCGAGATATTTCCACCGACCCCCGATGCCAGGTGCCTCTGGTACAGGAGATGGCAGATCCTGCAGAACTCCTCTTTGGAAGGGAAAAAACCGGTTTGCCTGTCAGTTTCTATGTCCATCTTTACTCCCATGATTTATTCTTAAGGATATTTCAGACAATGTTATGACCGAAGGCACGGGATTTCAAGCTCCTTTTATCC
>DREN01000232.1 GCA_011051075.1 Deltaproteobacteria bacterium
ATGCAGCAGATATTTGAACAGTAGGAGCCGCCCTTTCTGGCCGACCTTGAGCCCACGCACTGCACAAACCCCACAGACTTCGGCCTCTTCAGGTCTGTGGGCCGCAGGACCTCGCCGCCGGTGGGGCCGCCCGCGTTTATGAGACGTTCGAATTCAAGGCTGGTGAGGACGTTCTCGAATCTTGAGTAGGCGTACTCATCCAGTTCCGTCGGGTCGTATACGTCCAGACCCGTGGCCACCACGATGGATCCCACGTCCTCCACGATCTCCGTGTCAGACATGTGGAAGTCAATGCAGCCCTTGTCACAGGCCTCTACACACTTGGCGCAGACAACCGGGTTGTGGCCCAGGCATTCGTTTATGTTGATCACGTAGGAGGAGGGGACTGCCTGTGGAAAGGGTGTGAAAATCGCCCTTCTGGATGAGAGTCCCAGGTTGAACTCGTCGGGCCTCACAACCGGGCAGACAACGGCGCAGTCCCCGCAGGCGGTGCACTCGTTTTCATCCACGTAGCGGGCCTTTTTCAGAATGTTCACCCGGAAATTACCCACATAGCCCTTGACGTCCACCACCTCGCTCAAGGTATGAAGTGTGATCCTGGGATGTCGACCGACATCCGTCATCTTCGGTCCGAGTATTCAGATGGAGCAATCCATTGTGGGGAAGGTCTTGTCCAACTGGGCCATGACCCCGCCGATGGTGGGTCTCTTCTCCACCATGACCACGTCGTATCCGCTATCCGCAAGATCGAGGGCCGCCTGAATACCTGCCACGCCGGCCCCGATCACCAGGGTACGCTTGGTGAGAGGGATGGTATCTTCCTTCAGGGGGTGGAGCAGACGAACGCGGGACACGGCCATCTTTACCAGGTCCTGGGCCTTTCTGGTGGCCGCATCAGGCTCGTTCATGTGGACCCAGCTGCACTGCTCACGGAGGTTGGCCATCTCCAGGAGGTAGGGGTTGATTCCCGCGGATACGAGCATCTGCCTGAAGGTGGGCTCGTGGAGCCTGGGAGAACATGAAGCCACCACCACCCTGTCCAGGCCGTGTTCAAGGATGTCATCCTTGATCTGCTGCTGTCCGGGTTCGGAGCAGGCATAACCTATATCCTTTGAAACGGCCACGTCGTCCAGGAGGGCGGCGGCCTCAGCCACCCTCTGGCAGTCCACGGTCTGAGCGATGTTCAGTCCGCAGTGGCACACATAGACCCCTATCCTGGCCTTTTCCTCCAGGTGTTTATCTCCCTTTGAAACCACATTCTGTTCCATTTTTTCCTCTGAATCTAATAGGCGACTCTCCAATCTTCGATCGCCAATCGTCAATCATCAACCCTATTCCCAGTGGATGGCCCTGGCCAGGAGGCTGGTGAGATCAAGCACCTCCATATTCAGTTCCTCCCCTAAAAACGGGTCCTCCATTGCGCAGCGGAGATGGATCTGGCACTTTGGGCAGGCGGTAATCAGAAGATCGCTCCCCGTGCTGCGGGCCTGTCGGATCCTTTTAACCTGAAGGGCCTTGCTGAAGGAATCGCATCCGGTCCAGGCGCTGTTGCCGCAGCATATGGCGCTAATCCCGCTGTCTTTCATCTCCTTGAAGGAATTGGGGGCCACGCGGTTAAGCAGCCGCCTGGGCAGGTGGGGACGATTCTCAAGGCGGCTGAGTCTGCACGGGTCCTGGAAGGTCAACTGTCTGTCAAGGCCCTTGAAGCCTACCGCACCCTTGTCGATCTCCTGCTCTAAAAAATCAAATATGTGCGTGATCTTGCACCCCAGATCAATCCCGTGGGCCGGGTAGTCCCTCCTAAGGGTAGAGTAGCATTCAGGACAGGCCGTTATGATCTCTTCCACGCCTTTATCCCTGATCGCATCGGCGTTCAGTTGCGCCAGCTTCAGGAAATTGGCCCGATCCCCGGACCAGAGAAGGTCGTGCCCGCAGCACCTCTCCTCTTTGAGCAGGGCAGGGTGAACGTCAAAAAAGTTGAGAAGCCGGAGGCTGTCCACCAGGATTTCCCGTGTCCGTGTCCTCAGAAAGTTTTTGAAGAATATATCGAAGTAGGGAGCGCATCCTCCGAAGAAGAGGGTCTTGCTTCCTGGATCGGTTCTGACGTCCGAGGAAAGCCATTGCCACGGCCTTACCTCCAGGTCCCTCGATGTCATGGTTCGCATGAGGGATTGAAAAAATTCCCCGTGAGAGGCGTGCCTGTCAGAACCGCTCCGTGCCAGTATGTCACGCAGGTCCCGGATAAAGCCCGAAAAATCTACCGCAGAGGGACACCTGTCGTAGCACAGACCGCAGGTGAGACAGGCCCACACGTCCTTCTGTACCGATGGTGAGTCGATATCTCCGGCGATCACGGCGTTCGCAATGGCCCTGGGTGAGAAGGGTTTTCCCGCCAGGGTCAGGGGGCAGGCAGAGGAACACTTGCCGCAGTCCTGGCAGGCATAGACGTCGTGGGCCGATACAACCTCTTCTATTGCCCTGTCCCTTTCAGCCACGGGTATCAGTTCCGTGGCCGGCCTGATGGGACTGGGGCCCATCCCTTCTATTTCTCTTGAAAAGCGTTTCAGAAACTCGAGGAGGGATCCTGATTCATCGGGGAGAAAGGTGGCCAGTTGAAGACGGTCCTTTCCCAGGCCCAAAAGCTCAAGTATGCCCCTGGTATCTTCCACATGCCCCTGGGCGTTGGCGGTCCCTGTGCCGTAGCGGCACGATCCCGGTTCGCATCCCACGAGTGCCACACCGTTGGCCCCCATTTCAAAGGACTTGAAGAGGAGGGCCTTGCTGATCCTTCCGGTACACGGAATCCGCACCATCTTGACATTATCCGGGATACTGGCCCCGGTATCCTGAAGGGCCTGGTACGCGGCATGGGGTCCCCAGTTGCACATGAAGAGTATGATATTAAAGTCTGTCATGGATATGCGTGATCACTCCAGTAGGTAATAAAGGCGTAAGGCTCAGGGCACAGGGCGCAAGGAACATGCATCTTGCATCCTGCATCTTGCTTGCATCGTTCATTTTGCATCCACAAGCACCGCGCCAAGGAGCTGCTCCAGGTACTTCTGATCCCGATACGGGCTGTCGGCCGCGTTGGACGGGCATACGGAGATGCAGTTTCCGCAGCCCTTGCAGAGGGCCTCGTCCACCCTCGCACACCACCCACCCGCTCCATTTTCCTCAAGGCTGACCGCCTGGTAGGGGCAGATCTGGATACAGCGGCCGCATCCGCGGCATAGATCCCTGTCCACAACCACGGTAAACCCCTTGCTCTGCCTGGGGCCCCTGGGCATGATTGCAGCGGCAAGGGAGGCCGCGGCAGCGCCCGCCTTACGTCTGGAAACGTGAACCCCAGGCTGGTAGGCCTTGAAAAGGCCCGCGATGGGGGTTGCCCCTGGATAGGCAAAGGGTGTCCCCGAAGTGCCCCTGCGCTGGATGGAAGACCTGACTATGCGGCCTGGAAGACCCTCCTGAGGGATATAGGGGGTCAGTCTCCTCGCCTTTTCTCCCAGGATGATGGCCCCCACCTGGATAACCTGGGAGAATCCGTCTGTTTTCACAAAGATCTGGAAATCACCAAGGGTGCCGCTCATACCGGTAACCTCTGACCCTGAGAAACAGTGAATATTGGCATGGGCCAGGTTTTCCATCAGGGGGCTTCCCGAATTGCCGAACATAAAGACCTCGAGCCCGGCATCTGCCAGTGTGCGGGCGCTGTTCATGGCCGCTTCTGACTGGCCAATTACCGCAGTGGCGAAGTTGTAGTTCCTGACCGGGGCGGGCAGTGGCCTGAGACCCCTGGCCCTGGTCACGGATCGAGCTATCAGGCCTGTGAAACGCACAAGGGCGGTATCCCTGTCCGTCATAAGGTAGCGCAGGGCCTCACCCCTCAGGTTGCAGGTCTCAACCATGGCCCGGCTGACCCCTGTCCCGTGAAATAGGGCGTCTTTCAGCCTGCTTCTCTGGTCTGTGCAGGCGCTGCACACAAAGTCTAGGGGGCAGCACACACAGGAGGCGAGGACCACCCGGGTAAGGCCCTTCTCCCGGATGGCTCTCAGGATGGCAGAGACCCCTTCCTTGACGCAGGCCGAAGGCATGGTCTCGGCGTGGACGATCTCATCTTTCCCCGTGAGCCCTTCCACGTATCGGTCCATCTCCTCGAGCCAGCCCAGGCTGTTGTTGCACCGACAGGCAAAGACCCCTACGCGGATTTCAGGAGAAAGCTCCGGATCAGGGGGAAGGAAGGAGACCCCGCGGCCCCTCGGTCTCTGTGATGCGCCGCCTAAGAGGACCATGGCATGGGCCGCAGCGGCAAAACCCCGCGTCATCATGGCGTACACATCCGGTTTGGCCGATCTGGGTCCATAGGCCCTGATCACGTCCTCTCCCCGCACACCGGGGGCCGCCTCAGGGTCGGCGATGATCACAGCCCCGGCATGTTCCACGTGTTCCTCAGGCCGCTCCAGGTGAT
The DNA here is from genome assembly GCA_011051075.1 of Deltaproteobacteria bacterium. GTDB lineage: Bacteria > Desulfobacterota > DSM-4660 > Desulfatiglandales > Desulfatiglandaceae > Desulfacyla. The sequence goes on from DREN01000232.1 coordinate 4,469, forward strand.
TGACGGCACCCAGGGCACTGCACGCATCCGCGCACAGGAAACACTCTGAGCATACTCCGCACTGCAGGCAGCGTTCAGCTTCAAGGATGACCTGGGGCTCGTTCAGACCCAGGGCCACCTCGGAAAAACCGTCCTGTCTGGCCGAGGGCTGTCTCTCCGGCATGGCCGGCCTGGCAGCAGAGGGTATGTCCGATGGTATGCCGGGAAAATCCCTGTCTGCGGGCCGTACCGCCTCCACCGGCTGCTCCTGTCCGCTGAGTTCCATGTGGACCCAGCGGGCCACGGACCTGCCCGAGGCCATGGCCTCCACCACGGTGGAAGGACCGGAGACCGCATCCCCGGCCCCGTAAACGCCCGGGATGCCCGTTCTTCCCCGGTCATCAACCTCTAAGAAACCGTTGGGACCTGCCCTGAGTCCGGCTGAACCCTCGGACGGTCCTCCCGGGGAAAAGGATCCCATCTGACCGATGGCCACAATGGCCCTGTTGAACCTGAGTTCAAAGGGCTCAGACCCAGGGACCATCACCGGCCACGCTATGCCGTCGGGACCTGGCTCTCCGGGCATGGTTGGCCTGCACCTCAGATGGTCAAGCCGGCCGTCCTTTCCCACAAAGGTCGTCACCTGTGTCCGGTCCCTGATGATGATCCCCTCCTCCAGGGCCCCTTTGATCTCTTCCGGGTCCGCGGGGATCAGGTCCTGGGAAAACCAGGACAGGATAGTGACCCTGGCCCCCAGGCGCCTCATGGCCCGGGCCAGGTCAAAGGCCGCGTTACCGTCGCCGATCACGGCTATATCCTTTGACCCGATCCCTTCCAGTTGCCTGGTCAGGTCGTCTTTTGTGTCAGGTCTATCACGGTAAAGCCTGTTTAGGACTGAAAGACATCCCTCCACCCCCTTAAGATCCTCCCCGGGTACCCCAAGGGGCCTGTCCTTCCAGGAACCCACGGTGACTATCACCGCGCGGAAATCCTTTTTCAGGGTGTTTAAGGAACCGGAAAGGTCAACCCCGTGGGAGGTTTCAAACCGGACGCCTATCTTGTCTCTGATATACTCAATCTCGTAGTCGAGGATCTCCCTGGGCAGGCGATGGGGTCCGATCCCGTAGCGGAGGAGGCCCCCGGGTTCTGCCTCTTTCTCAAAGACCGTTACATCATATCCCAGACGTGCCAGATCGCAGGCCGCCGCCAGTCCGGCAGGCCCTGATCCGATGACGGCGATACTCTCTTCCCTCCTGATGGTTTCCGTGGGTTCTGCATCCTGTGGATGGGAGATCTCATAATCCGCCACAAAGCGTTTGATATCCCTTATGGCGATCGGTTCATCAAGCTCTCCCCGCCTGCAGGCCTCTTCACAGGGATGGGTGCACACCCTGCCGCATATGCCGGGCAGGACGTTGTCCTTTCTGATACATTCCAGGGCCTCCTGGAACCTGCCGGCCCTTGAAAGCGCGATGTAGGCCTGGGCGTTGACTCCCAGGGGACATGAGGCCTGGCAGAAGGGCTGCTGCCTCTTGTCTACGACCGCCCTTCCCGGGAGGGCCATTCTCGACCCGAACCTGATAGGTTTTCCGCCATCGGGGAGCAGTACGGGACAGACCTCTACACAGCGGCCGCACAGGACGCACTGTTCAGGGTCAACGAAGGTCTGGATCCGTTCGATCCTTGCGCGGAACCCCTGGGGGGTATGCTTTATGGAAAGGACCCTTGCGGGAACGATACAGCGGATGACAGGATTACGCAGGATCCTGATCATGCCCGGCCGATACGCGTAGTTGAGGGGTACGCCCGAGGCCAGGCGCCACTGTTCGTTAGCGAGTTTCAGGTCCAGGTCGGGATCGGAATCCACAAGGGTTACCGGGATCCCCAATTCCCCTAATTTGCTGGAGGCGGCAATCCCCGCGGGCGTTGCCCCCACCACAATTACCCTGTACAGGCGATCCTTGGGCCTTGTCATCTTCAGGCCCCTGCCCTGCCAGCGGCCTTTTTTTCCAGGCCCTTGAGTACGGCCAGCCCGTAGTCGCAGCCCCGGTTAAAGGCAGCTGCGTTCATCTCCTCGGTGCCCTTGGGGACCGAGTCGGTCACCGCATCCCGGGCCGCCTCAACAGAGACCGCCCCGGTAATGGCGGTGAAGAAACCTAACATGATAATGTTTGCCATCATCTTCCTCCCTAACTCCTCTGCGATCCGGGTGGAGGGGATGGAAAAGAACCTCTTATCAAACCCCCGGGGCTGGACCAGGTCGTGATCGATCAGCAGGGCCCCCCCCTCTTTCATCTGGTCTATGAATTTGTCAAAACCCCCCTGAGACATGCACACCAGGACATCGGGCCTTCTCACGTAAGGGTAGTGAATGGGTCGGTCAGATATGGTTACCTGGGCGCTGCACGCCCCTCCCCGGGCCTCGGGTCCGTAGGCCTGGACCAGGGTACTCTCCCTGTGGTCACCTATGACCGCCGCCTTACCTAAAATACGGCCTGCCAGGATGATCCCCTGCCCTCCGAAACCTGTAAAAATTATCTCAAGCCGCGAGGTTTTTTTCTCTTTTCCGGTCATCATTCCAGGGTCTTTTCCCCCTCCAACAGCTCCTTTGGCCTGCATGTACTGTCATACCTGTCCGTGCAGGTGGGGCGCTCCGTCTCAATGAACTTGCCCAGGACAATCCCCCGGTCAAAATCGATTTCCAGTTCCCAGGGCCGGGCGTCGTTTCTGATAATGGTCTTATCCTGATAGATCTTCAGGGATGCTATGCCGCTCTCCTTGTTTCTGCGGCCGTAGTTGATGGGGCATGGAGAGAGTATCTCAACAAAGGAAAACCCCCTGTTCAAGAGGGCCTCCTGGATCGACTCCATAAGTTCGCGGGTATGCAGGATGGTCCATCTGGCCACATAGGTGGCCCCTGACGCATAGGCCAAAAGGGGAAGGTTGAAAGGACCGTCCGGGTTTCCGGCAGGGGTGGTGGTGGTCCTGGCGTTGATGGGGGTGGTGGCCGCCACCTGCCCCCCTGTCATACCGTAGTTGAAATTATTGACGCAGACAACGGTAAGGTCCACGTTGCGCCGGGCCGCATGGATAAAGTGGTTGCCGCCTATGGCAAAGAGGTCCCCGTCACCGCTGAACACCACCACGTTGAGCTCTGGTTTGGCCAGCTTCATGCCCGTGGCAAAGGGTATGGCCCTGCCATGGGTGGTGTGGTAGGAGTCCAGGTTCACGTATCCCGCCCCTCTTCCGGAGCAGCCTATGCCGGAGACCATGACCGTTTTTTCCAGGTCAATGCCGCTCTCTCTCATGGCGATGAGGGAGGCGGAAAACGCGGTTCCAATACCACATCCCGGGCACCAGATGTGGGGTATCCGGTCTACCCGGAGAAGGCCGTCAAGGGGATGGGTCTCCTGTTTTCTTGGCTGGTTCATACTCCCCCCCTTGAAAATTCCTGTAAGGCCTCCACGACCCGACCCGGTGGAATGATTGTCCCGCCCGGGTGTCCCACCAGGAGTGAAGGGGCCTGGCCCGCGGCGCATCTTTCCACCTCCAGATGGATTTGACCCAGGTTGATTTCCACCGTAACAAGGCCCCTAACCCTCTTTGCCAGGGACCTGATACGGGCCTCCGGGAAAGGCCATACGGTGATCAACCGGAGGAGGCCCGCCTTGATCCCGAGTTCACGGGCCTCGTCAACCGCGGCCAGGCTGGTTCGAGCTGACACGCCATAGGAGACTATGACAAATTCCGCATCCTCAAGCCGGTACTCCTCGATGCGGATGATGTCATCTAAATTCCGCTGGATCTTCCCCATGATCTGGGCCATCATGGCCTCCTGGGTCTCTACGGTCATTACCGGATAGCCCCGCTGGTCATGGGTGAGCCCTGTCACGTGGATATGGTAACCCTCCCCTGCGGACGCCATGGGGGCCACACCGCTGGGTCCCGGTTCAAAGGGCTTGAAACGGGCCTTGCTCCCCTTGGGCCTTGGTCTTGACACGGTCTTGATCTTTTTCGCTTCAGGTATCACCACCCGCTCGCTGAGATGGCCTATCATCTCGTCGGTCATGACCAGTACGGGAGACCGGTAGGTCTCACTCAGGTTAAAGGCCTCAACGGTCAGGTAGAATATCTCCTGGGGTGAAGATGGTGCCAGGGCAATGATCTCATAATGCCCGTGGGAGCCCCACCGGGCCTGCATCATGTCACCCTGTGCCCCCTGGGTGGGGAGGCCCGTGGAGGGGCCCGCCCGCTGCACGTTGACCACAACGCAGGGGGTCTCGGTACAGACGGCAAGGCCAATATTTTCCATCATCAGGCTGAAACCGGGACCCGAGGTTGATGTCATGCTCTTCACACCGGCGCACGAGGCCCCTATTATCGAGGCCATGGCCGCTATTTCGTCCTCCATCTGAATAAAGGTCCCGCCAACCTCCGGGAGCCTTCCGGCGATGTGCTCTGCGACCTCTGTGGCCGGGGTGATGGGATAGCCCCCAAAAAAGCGGCATCCGGCTGCCAGGGCCCCCTCTGCGCAGGCAACGTCGCCCGTCATGAAATACTCACCTGTTAAAACTGCTGGTCTCATCCTTTCTCCGATCCTTGTGCCTGTTCAGGGGACGCTTCAACCGAATAGATGGCAAACTCAGGGCAGATTATCTCGCAGTAATGACAGTTCACGCACTCATCCGGTCTTTCAACGGCCGGGGGGTGGTAGCCCTTGGCGTTGAACCTGGAGGAAAAGGCGAGTACATCCCTGGGACAGTACTCTATGCAGTAGCCGCACCCCTTGCACCTGTCTTCAAGGATATGAACAATACCCCTGGTAACCTGGATTTCTTCTGAATCGAAGGGAACCCGCCAGAATTCCATGGACCTTCTCTCCGTCTACGTTAAATGGGCGTGAGCCATTCTCCTGAAAAAGGTGCATTATACGGTCTGTGATCCCCATGTCAAGGGCAAAAGTAGAATTACCGGATGGGTTATTGGGGATACACCCGGTTTTTCAGGGGGGGTGTCTTTATAATCCTCTTGTTTGAGGGTCTGAAGACTACCTGTTGCAAATGGCCCTGGGGGAGATATATAATTATGCCATGAAC
>DREN01000165.1 GCA_011051075.1 Deltaproteobacteria bacterium
CCTCTTTTTACTGTGCGGATCACCTCAGCGGGCGTTATGTGAAGGCCGTTTTTTCAAATCCTCCGTTGGAATCTCAGGCTCAATCGCGCACCAACTACAGAGTAAGTCCCTGGCCCGGCCCCTGTCTCTTTGCCTTCCCTTGCGGTTATGTAATTCCTTTCCAGATCGAATAGCGAAAAAACCTTTTCGGCAACACTATTCTTATGATCATGATATGATGAAAGAGGCCGGGCGTGTGTAATCGCGCTGTTCCGGGCATGGCCGCAGCATACCAGCAAGACACTCCATGTCATGTTGTTTTACTATTTAAGGATGTCCCCCTTTGACCCCCTTTTTTGACTTTATCCCATCCCCCGGGGCTCTTGATTAATTGGCCGCCTACCTTTAACGACGTGCCTTATGTTCCTTATGTTCACAGGATCGGCCCTGGGGGCGTTGACAGTGACACCCGATGCTGGTATTATGACTCAAAGGGAGGAAAGAGTCCCGTGAAAATGGTTGAGATCGACTTAATCCGGGAGGCTGTTCCAGACCATCAGCCGGATCAATCCGGACAAACGCCCTTTGTCGACCCTTTCGACCGGGACCCTGCCTTGATTTCTTTGATGAGATAGAGGCCTTTGACGAGGCGAGGAAACAACCGATCTGGTATCCTGCGTCGTTCGAACTGTGAACCTGCCTGAAAACAGTAATCCAAAACCCGCCCTGCGAGAGTGAAATAAAATGGAGGATCCTATGTCAGAAACTCAAGCGGAAAATCTGGTTACTTATCACAGTGATGGTCACATAGGCGTCATCACCCTGAACAGACCTGAAAAACGAAACGCCCTCAACCCCATTGTGTGGAACGCTTTGGATGAGGCCATCGCCTCGGCCGAGGAGGACCCAGACGCCCGGGTTGTTCTTGTAAGGGGGGAGGGAAAGTCCTTCTGCGCAGGCCTCGACCTGAGCCCTGAAAACGAGCTCTTTGCCGCGGTCAATAAACCCCCTGACGCCACCCAGAAGATCTGGTTCTTCAGGGAGGTGAGGAAGACACAGGATATCCACACCCGGCTGGAACGTATCTCAAAGCCCACCATCGCCCTGATACACGGGCACTGCCTGGGGGCCGGGCTCGAGCTGGTCCTCTGCTGCGACATAAGGCTGTGCTCCCGGGACACACTCTTTGCCTTTCCCGAGGCCAAGCTTGGGTTTATAACCGATGTGGGGGGATTGCAGCGCCTCCCCAGGGTGGTGGGCAGGGGCCACGCCAGGGAGATCGCCTTCAGGGGGCACAGGTTTGACGCAGACCGGGCCATGGCCATCAACCTGGTAAACCAGGTCTTCCCCGACAGGGAGACCCTGGAGGAAAACGGGAGGGAGATGGCCTCAGAGATCGCCGCCAACCCCCCGCTGGCCGTCCAGGGGGCCAAGGAGGTCCTCCTCTTTGACCAGGAGGTGAGTCTGGAGGAGTCCCTAGACTATAACGCTGCCAGGTCCAGCATGATCGTTCCTTCCCAGGACCTGTTCGAGGCCGTGGCAGCGTACCTTCAGAAACGAAAGGGGGAGTTCAAAGGGGCGTGAATGGCCCTGGAAAGCGGGTTTGAAGGTTAAGGGGCCGTAGTCCTCACGCACCTTCGTGGGAACGGGCAGGAGTCGGGGCTCACATCGGTTTCAGGGTGAGTATCCCACGGCTCTGTTTCTCCGCCTCACCCGCGCCGATCCACACGGGATGATACCTCCCGCTCAGGTAGAGGGGGATCTGGTCCCTGTAGTTGGGGCTCTTGAGCTGTCCTGACTGGCCGGTGGGGAGTACGTGCAAAGAGGCAGCCATATCTGAAAAATCAACTATCATGCGCATGGAGACCCCGTGGATCGCGTTGTAAGGGTTATCCAGGGCGTATGTTCTCTTGTTTACGGTGAGGAGGTTCCCCCCCACTGGAAAGGGACCAAGGTTGAATATCAGGTTCAGGGGCTTCTTTTTCCCAAGGACGTGTTCAAAGGTGAGAGTGTGAATCCTGTCCCAGGACCACTGGTCAGGGTCGTCTCCCAGCCTCTCTTTGAGTTCCGAAAGGGTCTGTTTCAGGCTCAGGGCTATGATATCATCCAGGGTTTCCTTTTCCGTGGTATCTATGTTATCGAACCAGGGGGACGACCCCTTCCGCACCATATGACTCACTGCCCTTGGAGGGAACAGGGAGGTCTTCAGGTACCTCTTGAAGATCTGGTCACCCATCTCATCCCTGAATATGTTTCCCATGATCTTTCTATAGGTCATCTCGTAGACGCAGGCGGCCGCGCTCCCCTTATCCATGACAAAATCCCAGCCTGAAAGGATCTCCCGGGCCTTTTTACCGTCCTGATCTTGAAACCGCTCTTCAAGCACCCTGATCATCATGGGCGTCAAGTCGGATGCCTGGGGACAGTAGGTGTCCTGCTGCATCTGTTTGAAGTCAGCCACGGAGAGCCTCTCCTTTGCCTCGAGGAGTTCTACAATGCGGGTGATCCTGTCCGTGGGTTCCCAGTAGCGGCTGATCAGGTAGGGATAGCCCCTGCCGGTTACCTTGTTGTTGGCCGTGGCCACAAAACCCCGCTCCGGGTTGATCAGATGAGGCCTCTTTTCAAAGGGGACGTAACCCTCCCACTCATACTCGCCGGTCCATCCGGGCACGGGAAGAAGACCGTCGCCCTTCTTGCGTATGGGTACTGTGGCACAGCACCAGACCCCTATGTTTCCCCCTGTGTCGGCAAACACGAAGTTCTGGCTCGGTACCTCCCAGTACCTGAGGGCGTCTGTCACCCCTTTCACGTCCCTGGCCCGCAGGAGGAGATTCCCCGCCTGAACCGGCTGAAGCCCCTGGGTAAAGGCCCATCTGGCCGATATCACCCCCTTACCCGGGTCCTTCTTAGGATCGGTGACCACCGGCCCGTTCCGGGTCAGGAGGATCTCGGCCCTTACAGGATCTTTACCCTTTACAGCAATGGTCTCGACCTTCACCTCCATATCTTCCCAGTGATCGCGGTACCAGTACTGGCGCGGGTTGTCAGGGTTAATCTTTTCCACGTAGAAGTCCACATCATCCACCATGGTGTTGGTGATTCCCCAGGCAACGTGTGGGTTCTGACCGATGGGGATCCCCGGTATACCCGGAACGGCAAATCCCGTAACATCTACCCCTGGGCAGATGAGGTGTACCTCCCACCAGAACGAGGGATTTTTCAGGGGCAGGTGCGTGTCGTTTGCCAGGATCGGCTTTCCCGTGACCGATTTCTTTCCGGCGACCACCCAGTTGTTGCTGGCCCCCATGGAGTGAAGGCCGATGAGGTCTTCCATGAGGGAGAGCGTCTCAAAGACCGCATCGGAGTTCAGAGAAAGGGACTTAAAACCCCTGGGGATTATCAGGGGGGCCTGATCCGGCCAAAGGGGAAAGGCATCCTTGAACCTCTTCTCCCCGGCCTTTTTCAGGATCTCTGCGGCTAACAGGTCGATCTTCCACCCCGGGCTCAGGGACCAGGCGATTATCTTCACGATCTGTACGTAATCATCTGGCTGCCACCATTCGGGCTCGAAGCGGAGCAGTCTGAACTCGGCGGGAAGGCGGTCTTTATGGATCTTAATGTAGGCGTTTACACCGTCTGCAAAGGATCTTAGGGCCGGGGAAAACCTGTCCAGGACCTTGCTGTTTATGCCCGTCGCCGTGAGCATCCTGAAGTAACGGTCAACCCTGACAAATTTTTCTCCGAATATCTCTGCAAGCCGTCCCTGGCCCAGCCTGCGGGAGAATTCCATCTCCCAGAGACGATCCTGGGCCATGGCGTAGCCCAGTGCCAAGTAGAGGTCGGTCTCGTTTTTTGCGTGGATATGGGGTACCCCGAAGGTGTCTCTTATGATTTTCACCTCTTCCCTGATGCCTGGGAGGACGATCTCCCCTGAGATCTGCGGAAGGCTCCTTTTGAGGGAGTGCTGTATCCACAGATAGCCGCCTCCCGCCGCCATCACTGTTACACAGACCAGTCCTATGGCGATAATCAGGATCCATCTTTTCATTTGGGGTGCCTCCTCATGATTCCCGGAATAGCTGTCTTTCAGGTGATGTTCCGGCCGGGTACCGGGACATACCGTTTGCTGACAGGCCTCCTGTTGGTTATTCTTGTAAAGGTGACTTCTTTAGTTATTTGAGCGCACGCCTGATCTTCTCTGCCACGTGGAGCAGATTTTCCGCCCAGTCAGGCGCCAACGGGTCGGCGAATACCACCTGTCCCCCTATTGCCCTGGCAACGGTGCCGGCGCTCTTTTGGGAAAACTGGGGCTGAACAAAGACCGTCCTGATCCCTAAGTCCCTGGCAAGGAGGATAAGCCGCTCGAGTTCCCTGGGGTTTGGGTTCTTCCCCTCCAGTTCAACCGGTATCTGAACAAGGTCGTACGCCTTTGCAAAGTATCCCCAGGCGGGGTGATAGACCATGAACCGTCTGTCCTGCCCCCTGTCCTGAAACAGGCGGCTGATTCTAAGGTCAAGGGCCACAAGTTCATTGCAGAACCGCCTGTAGCCTGATTCGTACCTTTCCCTGTTGACCGGGTCCACCCGCACGAGGCCTTTCAGGATATGCCGTGCCTGAAGGATCACAAGGGGCGGGGAAAGCCAGACATGGGGGTCTTTCATGTGGGTGGGAACCCTGTCCCCGGCATGATCCGTCCCTTTACCATGATGCCGGTGTGTCTTCATGGCTATCTTCTCTATCCCGTCCTGGGTTGAAATGATCTTCATCTTAGGGCTGGCATGGGCGAATTTTTCCAGCCACACGGCCTCAAAGCCCACCCCTATGGCAAAGTATATCTTTGATCTGGTGAGATCGACCATCTGTCTGGGCCTTGGCTCGTAGGTGGCAGGGCTGGATCCTGGGGAGACCATAACGGACACGTCCACCAGATTACCGCCTATCCTTTGGACAAAGTACTTCTGGGGAGGGATACTCACCGCTACTTTCAGGGGGCCCCCTGCCAGGGCAGGGGAGATAAAGGGACCTCCTGACAGGAGAACGATTCCCATGACCCAGAGGATGTGCGTTCTTGTTTTCATACGAGGTGAGACAATGGGACTAAGGATGTTTCATGCGTATATGAGGGCTCGATTTTAGCAGGGACCAATCCTGGTGTAAAGGGATTGTTACGGGGATCCAGGGAAACGTCAGCCTCACCCGGGAGGGGAGGTCATGGGATGTTGTGGCGCATAACGGCCGCTCCCCACCCCTGGTGAAGAGAGACCTCTGACAGATCAAGACCGATCCCTTCAAAAAACCCCCTGATCTGGCCCATCTGGTTCTCCCCGAAACCTGATACCACAACCGTGCCCGTACGGGCCATGAAATCGGGGATGCGGGTCCCTTCCTTCATGAGGGCCGATATGACCAGGTTGGCAAAGATGAGGTCAAATCGTCCACTTACCCTCTCCCATGAACCTTCCCTGATTCTTACACTGTCCGAGAGTCTGTTCAGGGCAACGTTGTTCTTTGCCGCCTGAGCAGAGGGCGGGTCTATTTCAACGCCTACGGCCTCCTGTGCCCCCATTTTCACGGCCGCAATGGTCAGAAGACCGGTACCGCAGCCGAAATCAAGGACCCTGAGGCCCGGTCCATGGGTACTGTTCCTGATAAGGGTCTCCATGGCCCGGAGGCACAGGATGGTGGTGGGGTGCTTGCCCGTGCCAAAGGCGTGGATGGGATCGATGATGATGGTGCGGGGATCTTCAGGGGTTTCATGTTCCGACGTCCAGGGCTGGATGGTCAGGGAAGGGATGGGCCTGAAAGGCTCCAGGAACTGGTTACTCCCTGAAGGGGGTTCTGAATAGGCCAAGTTGCGGACCCTCATCTGAAATTCAGCGCCGGGGATGAGGGTCTCTTTGGCCCTGTGAACCACGCCGCAGATCTCCATGAGCAGGGGGTCCAGGCCATCTTCCCGGGGCGCCACGATTACTATCCTTCCCTTTTCAGGGGCCAGGGGATGGCGTGGGGGAACCCTTCCGACCGTGGGGGAAAATTTTTCCAGATCCCCGGCCAGCCGTAAAGTGGCAGGGGAGGGGCCTTCCACGGTTATTTCAAAGGGCATTTACCCTCCCCTCTCACCCCCCCTGTCTTCGGCCTCATGAGTTCCCCGCTGGGGCGGCTTCGAAGTTCCGCATGGTCCTCAGTTGAGCCAGCTCCCACACATAGTCGTACAGGTGGAGGCCCTTGCTTGCCGCAATTATCTCCCCGTCTTCCACCCCTATGCTCGATGCCATATACTCCTTGAGGAGCTGGATGGCCCCCAGGTTGGCAGGGAACCCGTTCCAGAGGTCCCACGACCTGAAGTAGATCACGAAGTGGAGCCTTCCACCCTTGATACGGGTGTCAATACCGCGGAGGCATGGCGGATCTCCCAGAAAGATGGCCTCCGGGTCTCCCACGGTCATATACGCCTGATTGGTTTCATAGCCGTCTTCCCTGTACATGCGGATCACCTCGGCGATCTGGGGCTCCAGGTACTGGCCGTAGGTGTAGTCCTCTCCCGGCTGCCTGGCCGAGGTCATGAGGTAGGGGAGGTAGTCCTCTATGTACCCCTGGGCCACGGGGTTGGGGATCCCCAGGCCTGGGGGGATATCGGGCAGAAGGGGGCGGACCCCTGGGTACCTGATATGGACGGTAACGTAATCGAATTCAAGCCGCTTCTGGCCCTCAAAACTGCCGCGGTCTATCCTGTACTCCCTCCCCCTGTCGAGCAGGGTATATACGCACTGAAACCATGCGTCAGGAAGGTCCCGGGCCTCAATAAATTCCAGGTTCATGGGAAAGTTGGCTCCTTTCAGTCCTGTTTCCGGGGGAAGTTTCTATGGGGTGACAATCTTGCAGAGAGCAGGCTCTCTTGTCAAGTCCCAATTGGGCGGAGCGTCATGATGCCACAAATTGCCGACGTGTTGACCTTGTTAAGGGAAATCGCTATGTTCAAACCTCGTTGAGTAGCTGAGTGGTTAAATGGTTGAGTAGGAAAATATATTCTACTATTTCAGGATGTTATGGCTTTTCAAATGCTGACCGTCCAATTTTCAAGGCAATCATGGGTATGATCAATCATAACAACGACTTAACCACTCAACTACTTAACCACTTAACGATGTCTGATGTTGGTCTATATACTATTTTAGAAAAATATTCTGGGGCAGCTACTCCGTGGCTCTAAATCGTCCACAGAGATGTTATCTGATTGATCCTGGTCCCGCCCGTGGCGGGACCAGGATCCGGCTTCAATGAACCTCGGTTTTCTCTTTATGGCAATGGATGGGTGTACCCCGAAAACATTATCTTAAAGGCTATATACCATGGAAGGGGGAGGTCAGATGAAACAGGGGAAGTTAAAAGACCGTCTGGTATGGATAGACCTGGAGATGACGGGGCTGGACCCTGAAAGGGACGTGATACTCGAGATAGCAACCGTGATTACCGATCAGAACCTGGAGTTAATCGCGGAGGGGCCTGACATACCCGTAAACCACCCCGAAAAGGCCCTCCAGGTCATGGATGAGTGGAACAGGACCCACCACGGGGCATCAGGCCTGATAGAGCGGGTCAAAAGCTCTCCCTTTGACTGCCAAAAGGCTGAAGAAGAGACCCTGAAGTTCGTTAAGAGGTACTGCGGCAAGGGAGAGTCCCCCCTTTGCGGAAATTCAGTGTGGCAAGACCGGCGGTTCCTGATAAAGCAGATGCCCCGCCTTGAGGAGTTTTTCCACTACAGGATTATTGACGTGAGCAGTGTCAAAGAACTCGTCAGGAGGTGGTGCCCCCGGCTCCGGCCCTTTGAGAAGAGAAAGGCCCACCTGGCCCTGAGCGATATAAAAGAGTCCATAGAAGAGCTCAGGTACTACAGGGACAGGGTGTTCATTCCCCCTTCTTCCCTCCCTTGAGCAGGGCGAGTTTCCTGAGGACATTATCCTGGATCCAGTGGCCGTCCCACCACTCGATGGGGTTTACGAACAGGCCGCTTACCATGATTCCGAAGTGGAGGTGGTCCCCGCCTGCAAGTCCGGTCTGCCCGGTCAGCCCGATTATCTCCCCCTTTGCCACCTCCTGGTCCATCTGGACAGCGATACTGCTTAGATGGGAATAGGTGGAGGCAAGGCCCTGTCCATGATCCAGCACCACTGTGAGCCCGTAGATACCCATGGACCCGGCAAAGATCACCCGGCCGTTGTTGGAGGCGGGGACGTCTGAGTTGGCCAGGGAAGCAAGATCCACACCCATATGCACCTGTTCGTCGATTTTTTTCCCCTTGTAGTAGTAGGTGCGCCTGTCCCCGAGCCTGGCCATATTGGCGGCGTTCTTCATCCGCAGCCAGGTCCCCTCCCACAGACGGTCTTGAACCGTCTTTGTCCTCAGGTCGTGGAAGGCCTGCGCGTTTTCTTGTCTCAGGTCCTGGTTGATCTTGAGGAATCTGACCACATTCCCCTGGGGGGTGTCTTTGAGATAGGAGGAAAAGCCGGGGAGGATCTGCTTCAGAAACCGGTCCGTTACCCTGATTTTGGCCTTGCGGAAACGCTTTTTACGCATACGACAGTAGAACGTGGCCTCTGACCGGTTTCCCGCCCTGTCCTCGGCCCAAAGGTAGATCGCAGGGCTTTTCCTGACATCAAGGGGAATTCCGAAGTAGCACACGTGGAGACCCTCCCTGGAGCCTTTTGGACCGGGAAAACCGGGGAAAAAGTAGTCGTTTACGAAGATCCCGCTCTTTACTGCGTCCGAAGTGGTCTGATATATGACAAGACCGCTCCCCCCCGGTTCACGTAGTGAAGCCTGCTTACGGCCCTTATGGCCGGCGGGATGGTGTCAACGGTAATCTTATGCTCGGAAATGGTCAGGTTTCCATCGCCGCCGCTTCTCCTTGAATAATCCCAGACCTGAACCTGGAGATCGGCCCTGCCCTGGTTGAGCCCCGAGGGATCAAGGGGGAATACGGTCTCAAACCGGTGGGTCCCCTCTTGATTGAAAAGACCCTGAAAGGGGAAGGCCTTATCTAAGATCGTGATATCCCGGCCCTCCTGCCTTAGAGAGACCCTGACCTTCCGGAGCCCCCTCTTCATGTCTGTCATGACAAGGGGGATATCCTGTTTTTCTGAAAGATATTCCGGTATTGGCCCAAGTTGCACCTGTGGGTTTTCCGATTCAAAGATGGTGATCAGGAACCAGGCTAAAAGCCCCAGCACCGCTGTTATGGAGAGAATGGCGAGTATGAGGCCCGTATTTCGCTTTTTGCCCATATGGTTGTGCTGCTCCGTATGAGTTCAAGTTTGCTGCACAGCCCCAAGACTGTATGAAAAAGGCTTGAAGCTATGGGTCCAAAGTAGTATCAGTTTTATGACCGGTCTCTTAAATAGCAGTAAAGGAAGGTCATGGCAAATGTTTTTCCCTGCGGGGAGCACAATCCTGTGAGAAGGCCTCCTTACGTGGGTGTTATAGGTGCTGGCAGTTGCACGGCCCGCATCTACGAC
>DREN01000443.1 GCA_011051075.1 Deltaproteobacteria bacterium
CCCTCTCTCCACTGCCCTGAAAGCCCCCCACCCCTTTTGCGCCACATAGGAGTGAACCGGCAGGCCCGTTTCCTCCTCAATCAGGCGGTCCGTGTCCAGGAATTCCATCCCCAGGTCCCGGCAGAGCAGCCTGCCCAGCGTTGTCTTGCCGCAGCACCGGTATCCTATAAGCACTATATTCACGGGATTTCTCATCATCAGTACAAAAAAAAGGCCGTGGGCATTTTTTAATGTCCACGGCCTTGAAATAGGTAAATTTACACTGTCAGCACATGGACATACCCCTCCCCCAAAAATAAAAATAGAAGCGCTGCCATGTCTGATAAGTGAAAATCATTATGTCTTGGGAATACCCTTTCAAACAAAGTTGGGAAACAGCATATACGATCCAAACTCGCCTGTCAAGGATTTTTTTCTTGACATTATTTTTGAAGAGAGCTATGATCATGAGCAATGGACTCACATGGAATAGAAATTTCAGCCGATTATCTCAGAAACTGGTGGTGGCGCAGCTTCTTCAGGGAGGTGCGTCCGCTTTAGGTTGATTTAAGATTCTGTAACACACAAACCGTGGGGCGCCTTCCAGAAGGCCCCGCGGTTTTTTATTTTTGGCGTACGAAAAAAAGGGCCGCGGGGAGAGATCCCCACGGCCCTTTTTTTAAGGAGAAGGCCCTTGGAAATAGAACCTTCATTTTCCCGGTTTAGGCTCATGGCGGAGAAGGGGAACCTCATATCCGTATGCAGAGAAATCATGCTCGATACAGAGACCCCGGTTTCCATCTATCTGAGGATCAGAGAGACGCCCTATTCATACCTTCTCGAAAGCGCCGAGAGAGGCGAGAGGTGGGGCAGGTACAGCATCGTAGGTTATGACCCCCATCTGACCGCGGTTTCATACGGCCACGGGATGGAAATAACGGACAGGTCGGGTAAGGGAAGGGTGATACGCGGTTTTGTCAGCCCTATCAGTGCCTTGAGACATATATGCGGGGGTTTTAGCGCAGTGGGATCGGAATTAGCCTCTCCGTTTCAGGGAGGACCCGTGGGGTATTGCAACTACGATGTTGTAAGAACCTGGGAACGGCTGCCGCAAAGTCCCCCGGAAGAGGAAGAGCTGCCCCAGGCGGTTTTTACCATCTCCGGCAGGCTCATCATCTTTGATCATCTGACCCACAGGATCAAGGTGGCCGTTCTTGCTCATGTGCGGCCCGACACGAACCTCGAGGAGACGTACAGGCAGGCCTGCCGGGATATTGACGAGACCGTTCAATTGCTGCGGAATTCGACTCCACCTCCCCGTGAAGACCGATTTGCCCTCTCGGAACTCCGTTCCAACTTCACCAAGAAAAGGTTCATGCAGACCGTGGAAAAGGCCAGGGAGTATATCGCTGCCGGAGACGTGATCCAGGTGGTCCTCTCTCAGAGGCTGTCGGGCCAGGTATCAGGTGATGATTTCGCCCTCTACAGGAACCTCAGGAGCATCAACCCTTCCCCCTACATGTTCTACCTGAACTTCGGAGAAATAAGGCTAATAGGGGCCTCGCCCGAGATCCTTGTCCGCCTTACGGGCAGGAAGATCCAGCTCCGTCCCATAGCGGGCACCAGGCCCAGGGGTGATACACCGGCGAGGGATCAGACCTTTGAGAGGGAACTCCTCTCCGATCCCAAGGAGAGGGCCGAGCATGTCATGCTGGTGGACCTGGGGAGAAACGATGCGGGAAGGGTCGCGGTCCCCGGTTCCGTGTCCGTGCATAGGCTCATGGGCGTTGAACGCTACTCCCACGTGATGCATATGGTCTCTGACGTGGAGGGGGAGTTGAGGCCGGATATGGACGCATTTGATCTCTTCATGTCCGCCTTTCCGGCAGGCACGGTCTCGGGCGCGCCCAAGATAAGGGCCATGGAGATTATCGACGAACTGGAACCCGCGGCAAGGGGGCCCTATGCAGGGGCAGTGGGGTATTTCGGATTCAACGGCAACATGGATTTCTGCATCACCATCCGCACCATCACCATCGCCGGGAACCGGCTTTCCGTCCAGGTGGGTGCGGGCATCGTGGCCGATTCCTCACCCGAGGCTGAATATGAGGAGACCATGAAAAAGGCCGGGGCCATGCTGAGGGCCATTGAGGAGGTGAAAAAGGATGATAACGCTTATCGATAATTACGACTCCTTTACCTACAACCTGGTGCAGATCCTTCAGGACATGGGTCAGGAGATAAAGGTTATCAGAAATGATCAGGCAAGTCTTATGGAGATCGAGGGGGAGTCACCGTCTGGAGTGGTCATATCGCCGGGTCCATGTACGCCTGATCGGGCAGGCATATCAATGGAGGTCATTCGTCACTTCGGCCCCAGGATCCCTGTTTTGGGGGTCTGCCTGGGGCATCAGGCCATTGCGGCCGCCTTTGGCGGGAGGGTGGTCAGGGCAGACCGGATCATGCACGGCAAGACATCCCCTATCTTCCACGACGGCAGAACCGTGTATGCGGACATGGCCAATCCTTTTACTGCCATACGTTACCACTCCCTGATCGTTGATAGGCAGACACTCCCCCCTTTCCTCGAGATCAGCGCGTGGACAGAGGAGGGAGAGATCATGGGCATCAGACATCGCTGTTATGGGATCGAGGGTGTCCAGTTTCACCCCGAGTCTATCTTGACCGAGAATGGACCGGAAATCTTGAGAACTCTGTTCTCAACATAAAGACAAGGAGGAATGGATCATGATCAAACAGGCTATTGGAAAGGTGGTAAGGGGCGCGGATCTGAAGGAGAGGGAGATGGAGGAGGCCATGGGTGAAATCATGTCCGGCCAGGCGACGCCGGCCCAGATAGGGTCCTTTGTCACGGCCCTGAGGTTAAAGGGAGAGACCGTGGACGAGATCACGGGGGCCGCAAGGGCCATGCGGGCAAAGGCCACCAGGCTGAATCTCAACAACCATCTGATCAGCATTGACCGGGATGAGATCAACGTTGAAGAGGAGACCATCCTGGACACCTGTGGAACCGGGGGGGACGGCACCAACACCTTTAACGTCTCGACCGCCACCGCCTTTGTGGCCGCTGGCGGGGGCGTGAGGGTGGCCAAGCACGGCAACCGGGCCGTTTCAAGCCTGTGCGGGAGCGCCGATGTGCTTGAGAAACTGGGGGTGGACCTGGATACCAGCCATTCCGACGTTGAGGAGTGTATTAGGGAGATCGGCATCGGCTTCCTCTACGCCCCCCTGTTTCACGGCGCCATGAGATACGCGGCAGGCCCGAGACAGGAGATAGGGATAAGGACCATCTTCAACCTGCTTGGTCCCCTTACAAACCCTGCGGGGGCCTCTGTACAGGTGCTTGGGGTCTACGAGCCCTCTCTCACTGATAAGATGGCCACCGTGCTGGGGAGGCTCGGTTCAAGGCAGGCCTTTGTGGTGTGCGGCGAGGGGTCCTTTGACGAGATAAGCATCTGCGGACCCACAACGGTTTCACGGCTGAACGGGGGCGGGGTGGATACCTTTGAGATGGTGCCCGAGGATTTCGGCTTCAAAAGGGCCGAGCCAGAAGCCATAAGGGGCGGGAACGCAAAGGAGAACGCACGGATTATCAGGGATATCCTGGACGGGGAGAAAGGGCCCAAAAGGGACATGGTGGTCCTGAACGCTGCGGCCGCCTTTGTGGCATCGGGGCTGGCCCCGGATATGCGGGAAGGCAGCGAGCGGGCCGTGGATTCCATCGATTCAGGCAGGGGTAGGGAAAAGCTTGACCGCCTCATAGACTTTACCCGGAACTGCCGGCCGTTTCTCAGGGACCGGGCCTGAGGCGTCTGCCATGCATTCGCTCCTGAAGGAAATAATAGCCGAGAAAAGGCGGGAGATCTCCAGACTCAGGAGGTCGGGTACCTCCGTGGGCAGGGGTGAGCCTCCATCCCCCATGCGGGATTTTGAGGGAGGCATCTCCAGGGACCGGAGGATCGGTCTTATCGCGGAGATAAAGTTCGCCTCCCCCTCTGCCGGGACCATCAGTGATAACTCGGACCCCGTTTTGATCGGACGTATATACGAGAAAAGCGGCGCTGCCGCCCTGTCCCTGATAACAGACCAAGGTTTTTTCAAGGGTGATATCAGGGAACTCCCGCGCCTCAAGGAAGAGGTCTCCCTGCCCATCCTGCGAAAGGACTTTCTCCTTGATCCCGTACAGGTAGAGGAGTCATACCTTCACGGGGCCGACGCGGTCCTCATCATTGCCCGGCTCCTGGGCCTCTCCCAGCTTGAGGAGATGCTGGCAGCGTGCGGGGACCTTGGGCTCGCCCCACTGACAGAGGTCCATGACCGGGACGACCTTGAAAAGGCCCTTTTGTGCGGGGCCCGGATCATCGGGATCAACAACCGTGATCTGGATACGTTCAGCGTGAGTCTCAGGACCACCTTTGATCTGGTTCCCTTCATTCCGGCGTCGTGCCTTGTTGTCAGCGAGAGCGGGATCGTGGGTCCCCGGGATATCAGGCGGCTCAAAGAGGCCTCTGTTGACGCGGTATTGGTGGGGACCTCCCTTATGAAGAGCGATGATATTGCCGCCAGTGCCAGGGCGCTGGTGAAGGCGGGCGGGGATCATGGTGAGGGTTAAGGTCTGCGGCATCACAAATCATGATGACGCAGCCCTGGCGGCAGGGCTTGGGGCCTACGCCCTGGGCTTCATCCTCGCCCCGAGCCCGAGACGCATCACCCCTGAAAAGGCGCGCAAGATCATAGAGGCCCTGCCCCCCTTTGTGAAGACGGTGGGGGTATTTGTCAATGAGAGACCTGATGCGGTCAGACGGATCATGGGGTTCTGCGGACTGGATTTGGTCCAGTTCCACGGGGACGAACCGCCGGGCATGTGTGAAGAGTTCATGCCACAGGTGATAAAGACCTTTAGGGTCAAGGATGATTCAAGTCTTTCAGCCATTCCCCCCTACCAAGGAAAGATAAGGGCCGTGCTCCTGGATACTTATGTGAAGGGGCAGCCGGGCGGAACCGGGAAGGTCTTTGACTGGGATATGGCCGTGAGAGCCAGGGCCCGTGGTATTCCGGTTATCCTTTCAGGCGGACTTACCCCTTACAACATAGGGGCGGCTGTTTCAAGGGCAAGACCCTGTGGGGTTGACGTGAACAGCGGTGTGGAAGAACATCCGGGCAGGAAGGATCATCTCCTCATGGAGGAGTTGATGAAGGTGGTGGGAAAGGGTGGAGAGGGGTGGCGCTGAACATGGGGCTTGAAACCTATATCCGGAATGAACTGAAGAAAAAGGATATCCTGCTCATGACACATGTGGTGCTCGGGTATCCCTCCTTAGAGGATTCGTTCACCGTGATAGAGACGATGGTGGGTGCGGGCGTCGATCTCATGGAGCTCCAGATCCCCTGCTCAAAACCGGTGGCCGACGGTCCCGTGATCCTTCGCGCAAACCGGGAGGCCCTTGAAAATGGGGGCACCGTTCAACTCTGCCTCGATCTTGCGGCAAGGGCGGTCAGGGAATTCCATATCCCGTTCCTTATCATGACTTACTGCAACGTAGTCTTTCGCCACGGTGTGGAGAGCTTTGTATCCGCCATGGCAGAGAGGGGGCTGAAGGGGGCCATCATCCCGGACCTGCCCCATGAGGAGGGATCTGTTTACCTATGGGCCATGGAAAAGAGCGGTCTTGCGCCTATCCTCATCTTTTCCCCCTCCGCTTCGGACGAGCAGATGAAATACCTGGCCTCCCATGCCCGGGGGTTCATCTACTGCATGGCCCGGGAAGGGGTGACCGGTGCCCAAACCACCTTTTCAGATGAAATGCGCCGATACCTTCTCAGATGCCGGAGCGCCACCACCCGCCCACTGGCCGTGGGCTTTGGCGTGAAAAAGAGAGAGGACGTTGACTTCCTGAAGGGCAAGGCCGATGTGGCCGTGATCGGGAGCCAGGCCATACGTGTGATTGAAAGGCGTGGTATCGAGGCCCTGCCAGGTTTTATCCGTGGCCTGCGCTGATCCATCTTTCCCTGGGCCGCCTCTCTGCGGTGCCCCCTCCTTCCTCATCCCCTGTGCCTTCTGCCTTTCCCGGAGGACAATCTCCCTCATCATGGTCTGCCATCCCATTGGATCCCAGGGGCAGGGCTCCGTCATGCTTGCTGATAACAGCTTGAAATCATGTTGGTATGGACGGCCTTTAAAATTCTCGCGCAAAGCCACAAACCACGCAAAGAACAAAAGGAAAAGCTTAGCGACTTCGCGTCTTTGCGTGAGATTACCTTCTCTTCAACTTGCGTGATATCAGCACATTCGCGTCGACTTTGACGTTTCCCTGATCCCACGGGCTTTTTTATTGACACCGGAGCACTACTTTGCCAGACTTGGGACCCTGCTTCATGGCAGCGTCTGAAAAACCATGGTACCGGAGGGGATCCGGGGAGGAAGCAGAAGACCGTGACATCCATACATTACAGGTCGGCTCTGGAGCTTGCGGGGCTTATCCGTTCTGGGGATCTCTCGCCCGTGGAGCTCATGGAGGAGACCCTCAAAAGGATCGAGTCCGTTAACCGGGACCTGAACGCCTTTGTGGCCCTCAGAAGGGAGGAGGCCATGGAAGAGGCAAGGGTCCTTGGAGAGCGCCTTGCGGCGGGTGGAGACCCGGGGCCCCTGGCGGGGATTCCCGTGGGAGTAAAAGACCTGGAAGATGTGGAAGGCATGGTCACCAGCTTCGGCTCCACTGCCTACAGGAACAACAGGGCCCGTGAGGACTCGGTTCAGGTGGCCAGGCTGAGACGGGCCGGGGCCATCGTGGTGGGCAAGACCAACACCCCGGAGTTCGGGTTTACAGGGTTCACCAGGAACCGGCTTTACGGTGTGACCCGCAACCCCTGGAACATGGACCGGACCCCCGGGGGTTCCAGCGGTGGCGCGGCAGCAGCGGTGGCCTCCGGCATGGTGCCCCTTGCCACCGGCTCTGATGCCGGCGGTTCTATTCGTATTCCCGCCTCCTATTCTGGGTGCTTCGGGATCAAGCCCACCTTCGGCCGCATACCGTTCGGTCCCGCGCCCCTGCTCCCCATGACCCGCACCTGGACCCTGGGACCCCTTACAAGAACAGTGGCTGACGCGGCCCTTTATCTTGACTGCGCAGCCGGGTATGACCCGGCAGACCCAGCGTCCCTCCCCGGCCCCCGGGTTTCATTTCTAAGGTCCCTTGAAGACCCTCTGCCTGAACTGAGGATCGGGTTCAGCCCCACCCTGGGCTACGCCCGGGTACAGGGCGAGGTAATGACACTGGTGGAGAAGGCTGCGGGTTCGTTCGAACAGATGGGCCACCGGGTGGAGATCTGGGAAGGAGAACTCCCCGATGTGAGCGGGGCCTGGTCCCATCTCATGAACCTGGAACTCTTCGGCCTGATACGCCGGGATCTGGACAGGATAAGACCCGAGTTGGGGCACACCCTTTTGAGATCGCTGAACACGGCTCCTTCCCTTTCAGTCAACGATCTTCTGAGGATCCAGGAGGTCCGTACCAGGCTGAACCGGGTCCTGTGGGAGTACTTTGATGGCTTCGATCTCCTCCTCACCCCCACCATACCCACCGTGGCCTTCGCCGCAAAGGGGCCCCCGCCCGCGGAGATAGACGGCCATCCCATCCCCCTGCTGGGGGCCGTGGCCTTTACCTATCCCTTCAACCTGTCCGGGCATCCAGCGGCCACCATCAGGGCCGGGCTCACTGAATCGGGCCTGCCCGTGGGGCTTCAGATCGTAGGACCCATGCACGGGGACGATCTGGTACTCCGGGCGGCGCGGGCGTACGAAAGGTCGTATCCGTGGAACGAGACCTGGCCTGAGATATGATCTGAGGTGAGTCCCCCTTTGGAAGACGCCTGTTATGACCCTTGATGGGAAACGGAGATCCGCTGAGGAGATACTGAGGGCTGAAACCGGTTTTATCCGTGACCTGCGACCCTTTGAGGCCTATCTGGTGGGGGTCGTGGCCGTTTCATGGGCCCTCTTCCAGTTATCCCTGGCCTCGTTTCTCATCGTAGACAGCACCAGGGAGAGAGCAATTCACCTGGCCTTTGCCCTCCTCCTCATCTTTCTGGTGAGCCCCTGCCTGAGGCGACCCGAAGGACTTTTCGGTTTTCTCCGTGTCAGGGACCGAATCCCTGCCCTGGACTACATGCTTGCGGGCGTCGGGGCCCTTGCGGCCCTCTATATCGCACTCAACTACGATGCCCTGGCCATGAGGGCGGGATCTCCCACCACCCTGGACCTGGTATCAGGCTCCATCCTGGTGATACTCCTCCTCGAGGCCACAAGGAGGGTCATAGGACCGGCCCTCTCGGTCATAGCCCTAATCTTTACGGCCTACGCCTTTCTGGGTCCTTATATGCCCGACATCCTGGCCTTCAAAGGGGTCTCCCTGGGCAGGTACCTGAGCAATATATCGCTTTCCACCGAGGGGATATACGGGATCCCCCTGGGCGTCTCCTCATCCATCGTCTATCTCTTCGTGCTCATGGGGGCCCTCCTTGACAAGGCGGGCGCGGGCAGGTTCTTTACAGAGCTGGCCCTGGCCATCCTTGGCAGGTACAAGGGCGGGGCAGCAAAGGCGGCGGTGGTGGCCAGTGGGGCCACCGGTCTCGTGTCCGGTTCCAGCATCGCCAATATCGTCACCACAGGACCGTTTACCATACCGTTGATGAAAAAGATCGGGTACCCGCCGAAGAAGGCGGCTGCCACAGAGGTGGCCGCCAGCACCGACGGACAGTTGATGCCCCCCATAATGGGGGCGGCCGCCTTCATAATAGCCGAGTACGTGAACGTGCCGTACATGGAGGTGGTAAAGGCGGCCGCAATCCCGGCCTTTGTCTCCTACTTCGGACTCTTCTGCATAACCCACCTTGAGGCCTCCAAGTTAGGCATAAGGGGCCTTGCCCGGGCCGATATCCCCAGGTTCTTTCTCACCCTGAAGGGAGGGGTTCACTACCTGATCCCCCTGAGCGTGCTCCTTTACGAGCTGATTGTTCTCAGGCACTCCCCCGAGCTGGCCGCCTTCAGGGCCATCCTCATCCTGATCCCCGTCATCTTCTACCAGGAGATAAGGAGGGCCTTTTCAGACAGAAGGGGCCTCAAATCGGCCCTGAAACAGGGTGGAAGGATTATCACGGCCGGGTTTATCCAGGGTTCAAGGAATATGATATCCGTGGCCCTGGCATGCGCGTGCGCAGGCATTATCGTTGGCGTGGTCAACATGGGTATAGGTGGTATGATATCCAGCGTTGTGGAGTACCTCTCCCACGGAAATATCTTCCTCCTCCTCCTTATTACGGCCATGGCAAGCCTCATGATCGGCATGGGCCTTCCAACCACGGCCACCTATATCGTGATGGCCTCCCTCACTGCCCCCATCATAGTCGAGGTGGGGGGCCTCTTTGATTTCATTATCCCCC
>DREN01000030.1 GCA_011051075.1 Deltaproteobacteria bacterium
ATGGCAGCGTCTCCGGCCACCTGGGGCAGACTCGCCTCTTTCGTGGTGACCACAGGACAGCCGCATGCCATGGCCTCAACAATGGGCAGGCCGAAGCCCTCATAACTGCTCGGAAAGATGAGAGCAAGGGCCCCTGAATAGGCCCGAGGCAGGTCCTCATCGCTCACATAGCCTAAGGGGATCAGGTTCCTGTTTGATTGTTCATCAGACCACCCTGACCATCCGGCCACCACAAGGGGGATATCCAGACCGGCCAGGTCAATGGCCTGCGGGATAACGTCAAGGTTCTTTCGGGGATCACCGCTCCCTACAAAAAGGAAGTATTTTTCAGGCAGGCGGTAACGCATCCTGAAGTCCCTGATCTCTTCCCGGGGCCTGGGAGAAAAGAGTGCTGAATCATGGGCAAGGGGGGTAACGGTCAGCTTCTCCGGAACGATATTCAGAACCGCCTCCATCTCTCCTGCGATATAGTCGGATATGGTGAGGAAATGATCCGCCCTGCCGCACCTGCGTTCAAAGAACATGCGGGAGTACAGGACCCTCTCCCTCGGATGGTTTTGCGGAAAAAGGATCAGGGATAAATCACATACGGTGAACACGGTCTTCAAGCTGTTGGGCGCGGCAAAGGGAAAGAACCCCGCTTCGTGGTAGATCTCAAATTGACTGCTGTACTGACGAAAAAGGGCCTGTCTCGTGACGTGAGCCAAAAGCCTTGCCATAACAGCCGGATATACGGGTAGGTACCAGAAAAAGTCTACCTTCCTTATCCATCGGTTAAGGTTGGCAGGTCCCTGGGGCATGGTTTCAGAAACCTTGAACCCGTCAAAATACCCGATCTTCAGCCTGTCCCCGTAAAGCCGCTCCATCTCCGTATACAGAGATCGCAGGTATCTACCGATGCCGGTATTCAGATTGGCCATGGGAACGGCGTTGACCAGGACGCTGATTTTCCCATTTATCCTGCTTTTATGATTGGCTCTCTGCGCACCTCTATTTCGGCTCTTTTCCGGGTCTCCCTGAAACCCTGTGCGGAGAAAAAAATCCAGCATTTCCGTCTGGAGTCCAGGGGGCAGCAGGGTGTTCAATGAACGTCTGATTCGCGGGAAGGTTTCAAGGCCTTTGCGCAGAAAAATAAATATTTTCCCTGGAAAGGATAGCTTCCCGGCTTCATAGGCGTTCTGCAGGACAGCTTTACGTCTTACCTTCTCAGCAGTGAAATAGTGATGGCTGCCTGGAATGAAACCGGTGGGGATATCCCCGAAAATCCGCCTTTTTCTATAGAGGTATGGGCAGAAGTTTTCGAAAACAAATCCTTCCGGGCGAACGAAGTAGTCCCAGTCGCTCGGAAGCATTGGCCAGCAGAGGGTTTTAAAGGGTTGGGGTGGAGAAAATTTTTCGGGAAAGTGTGTCTGCCCGTAATTGAAGTAGGTACTCCACTCATCAATGGGAACTCCCTGTAACGGGAGATCCTTAAAGGCCTCGACAACACGCCCCAAGATGGTCTTGTTGATTATTTGAGGCATATGCGCGGAGTAGGACTTCGTGGGAAGGCTTTCCCGTTCCAGGGCCTGCCGTGTAAGATGCTGACCCCTGTCATAGTCGGTGGTCCGGGAGGTCCACTCCTTGAGATCGTAAAAGTAGTAGCTGTTATAGCGCCCGGAGGCCTTGAAAAAGTCGAGGGAGATCTCCTCAAGTGGCCTGGCGTCATCATCAGACATTATAAACTCGTCGTCGATTACCTCCGCGTAGGCAAGGGAGGCGCGGAGCAGCCAGTTTTTTAACTGGTGATCACTGGTTCTCCTGAAGGGCTGATTCCATTCACCTAAGACTTCCGTTTCGTCCACCACTGTTATTTTGAGAGGACTTTCGAATCGGAACTCATCCATCTGGAGGGGGGGACAGATAAAGACCGCCTCATGGATAAAAGGCATCAGATTTTCCACGTATCTGAGCGTTTCCCCAGAAATGCCTTTGCGGTTACTTATGTAGACGATCTGCATCTTCTGTGCTCCCCCATAGGGTTCCTCCTCAACCCGGACATTTTCCTATATCGCTTTTAGGACTCCAAAAGCGAGGGTCAAGCAGAGTACACCCGCTGTACTTATGGCGGCCCATGCAGCCCCCAGCCCCCCGTACTCCGGTATAAGCATCATATTCAATGTTACATTGACCAAGGCAGCTAAGCAGGCGCTGATGGCATAGAGACGTTCCATATTCTGCGCAATAGCCGCCTGTGCAAGGATAGTGTTGGGTAGGATGAAGACCAACGCAATCAAAAGGCAGGCCAGGATAGGCGCTGAATCAGCATACCCTTTCCCAAAGGTCAGATCAAGGATCGCTTCGCTGTACTCCATGCCAAATACTCCGACAATTGTACCGCCAGCAAGCATTATAAGGGCCGTCTTGACAAGCTTGGATCTAAAAAGTCCCTTGTCCTTTCGGTTTAGCCGGAGATTTCTGAACCAGATAAAGCTAAGAGGCCCGGATAGCAGGGCAATACCTTCCAGAAATCGATATGCCGCTGCATAATATCCTACCTGCTCCGGACAATCGGAGAAATATTTGAGAAGGATGATGTCTGAGCGGGAATAGATCATTGTCGCTGCCTCCGCACCCATAAAGGCCATACATGCCCTGCGGATTTTTTTAACGCGAAACCCGGCAACCTTCGGTCTTGTAAGGGGGATGGGGGATAGGAGGAGTGACGCAATCAGTCCCAAAGCCCAGCCTAAAAAAATATAGGCGGGTTGAGCTCCAAGGAGAAAAATCGACAGCAGTATGCCTCCAGCACTGAGGGAGCGGGCTATCGCCTGCCATTGCGCATCCTGTGCAAACATCCCTCTGGCACGAAGTTCCGCGGAAATGAAAACCACCACTGCCTGGAGGCCAAGGCAAAAAAACGCCAAAGCAATTTCGATATGGTATGCAACCGGAAGGGTAAGGGCAATAGTCACACCGATCACGGTACTAAGAGAGGCGTGGCCCAGCGCCCATGGCATCAGGTTTTCCTGATGGTGCAAAAGCTCCGCGGAAGGAAGGGTTTTTTCACGAAAAATGAGTCTCTTGAAACCACCGTCCTGCACGACAACAAAAAGGATGGCAACGGTCAGGGCGTAACTGTAGTTGCCAAAAGCTCTGGGACCCAGGCTGCGGCCCACCACAAACACGAGGCCCAAAGAGACAGCGGCCCCATAAAGGGCGCCTGCCCACTGGGCAGCAAGGTTAAAAAAAAGAGGTCTCATCAAATCTTGTGGGTCTTAACGAGTCTTTCGCATAAAAAAGGGTCACTTATTCTGTCAGAACGGTTCAATCTCACACAGCTCTATGAGGAAATCATACATTTCCTTTTCCTTTAATGCGAAAATATTCCCCCAGCCTTCCTGGTTTTTCAACACACAGGGATATCTTGTAAAACGTCTCCAGCTATGTGGGGTATTATAGCTTTCTACCGGATACCATTCAGACACGACAAGCCTGTAGCCATATTTTTGAAGAAAACCGGCCAGATCGTGGAAGGAATATCCAAGGGGACCGGTCTTTGCGTCGTCGAATTCACAGAGGATAAGGCGTGGAGCAACTCTGCCCCAGGGGAACCCCCTCAGAACATGAAGGTCGAAGCCTTCGGCGTCTATCTTCAGGAAATCCACAGCCGGACTTGACAGGCCCTTTTCTTCAAAAAAGGATTTAAGGGTTGTGACATTGACCTTGTATGCAGGTCTGTGAGTTGGACGAAACGGGGACAGCGCGGAGATGCCAGTGGACTCCTCGCTCTTATAAAGGACACCTCCCTCCTTGGGCCGATCCGATACGGCGCGTGGATCGATTTTCACGTTGGGCAGGTGCCCAAACAGATACTCAAGCCGTTTCCGGTTTTCCGGATCCGGTTCAAAACAAAACACCTCCCACCCCCTGCGCGCGAATGGCGCGAGCGCGCTGCCCCAGTGGGCCCCCACATCTATCATGACACCTTTGATCTCAGCAGCCTTCAGGATTTCAAAGGCAATCTTTGATTCATCAGGACTGCCGGGCTTTCTTAAGGCGTTGAGGTAAGCGGCTGACGCCTTTAGAAAAGCCGCTAACCCATCATTTTTCAGGATGAAAAGGCCTGTTTTCAGCCTATGTGATATCGCCATTTTCAGGTAGCCCCTGTAAATTTTCCATTTATCCGGCGGCGGGGTGGCAGCGGTCCTGATTCAACTGTTTTCTATGAATGTTTTCTATGAACAATCTTAACCCCCAATCCCAACTCTCTCCGATCAAAATTTCCCAACACGTTATGGGGTATCCAGATCCTGGAAACCGCGAGTATCAGTTCCTGGGTCTCGCCCGGTGTCAAGGGGAGCTTATACTTCCTCCTAACCGTAAACCCAGCAACCTTTTTCCCTCTTGTCTGATTGAGGGTTTTGTGCTTGCGGCCTTTCTCCTCCCCCCCCCCTCCTGAAAAGGTAATTTTGTCTACTACACGACCAGCGTGGAATATGGTCAACACGAGGGGCTCCTTTTCCAGTCCCGGGGTCCGGCAATGGAATTCGATTTGAATATCTCCCCCGTCGGGGATGTGGATGGCCCCTTTCTTTCCGAACCACCTGTAGTCGCCATACTTCCACCGCTGTGAGCGCTGGAAAAACCCTGCGAATCGATCCCGTTCCTGATCGGCCGCGTAAATCTGTTTACCGTATTTCTGGGCCAGGCCCCTTGATTCAAAGTTACTCAAGTAAACAAAAAAGCCGATGACCACCAGCGCAACACTCGTCCCGGTGAGAACTCCCATTATCCGCCTGATCCTGGGCGAAACCACATCATCGTCAATGGTCATGGCATAAGCCAGGCTCAGAAAGATCAGACACCAGATCATGGGAAAGGTCTGCATGCTTTGAAAAACACCATAAACATGGAAACTTATGATGGATATGATCACGGGAATATTCAGCAACCGCCTATGTTTGATAAAGTCGAAAAACAAGATCATAACCGTATATGCCACGATCAGAAGCCACAAACAAAGACCCACAATCCCTCCACTGGCAAACATCTGAAAAAAAATGCTGTGCGGTGTCAGGTGGATGTACTTCTCTCTGCTGTAGAACCTGTTCAAGTGTGATCCAGGGATATCCCCCAGGATGTTGGCGTGCCAGCAGAAGGATTCATAACCCATGCCGAACACAGGATTTTCCCTGCCCACATTGTACCCCTCTCCCCATGTGTACAAGCGTCCTCTTTTTGAGGGCTCAATCAAGCGGGATGCCTGCCTTTCTATATATTGAGCGGTGGTATCGGCGCCCCTCTGGATTCCTTTGATGCCGGTTTCCTGTTTCAGGTAGTCGGCAAGGGGCATAAGTATCTTAAAGATAATTAGAAAGCTGATTATAATAGTAACTGGCACCGAGATCCCGACTTTTACCAGATCCCCCCATTTGATATGTAGCGATTCGAACCTGCCCTCCCGGGAGAAATAAAAAAACAGCCAGCAGAGAAACAAGATAAGGGGGTATGAAACCCAGCCCGCCCTTGCCCCTGCCAGGATGAGGGCGATTTCGCATATCACCAGGCTGCCAAACAGGAGTATATGCATCCAGAGCCTATTTGTCCGTTCCATAAATCCTATCAAAACAAATGGAACCACCGTCAAGACAAATTCGCAGAATACCCCTCTGTTTCCAAAGGTGGAGTGAAGGACTCCAGGTGTAGTGGTCTTTCCAAAACGATACCAGGCCAGGGAGATGATCCCGTAGAAATCCATGAGACCGATGAATGCGCAGAAAATCGCACCGGAGAACAGACCGATAAAGATTGGCTTGAAAGGGGTGGCATGGGAATTGCTTCGGGCAAGCTCGACAGCGAGGATCACGAAGAGGATTAACCTGTTAACGGCCATAATCGGATAATAAAAGCCGTAGGCTGGATTTATTGATGAGTAAAAAAAGAAATCCATAAATCCGAAAAGCGACAGGTCTCTGATAATCTGCCCGACCGGCATGAGCATGAGGGAAAAGAGGGAAAGGGCCGTGTAGCAGAGGATCAATACCCTTAGACGGGTATTCGTCCCTCAGGTTTCCTTGGCGCCACAATTGATGACAAAGAGAGTCAAACTGACACAGGTTACTGTGATCTCGAAAAGACGGCTCTGAAGATCTATTGAAGGAAAACCGAAAAGAAAAAAGGAGAAGCCGAACAGAAAGAAAAATGTGTTCAAAAATCTCCGGAAGAAAACCGTGAATATGCATGCCGCGACAAGGCAACCGAGGAACGCGGCTACGTACCCATTGTAGGGAGGATAGCGAAGAATTGTGGCAAAGCGGACCACCAGGTTTATTACCAGGAAGACCAGAGTAGCGGTCTTGAACAAGGCGGCTTTGTTTAAGTGTGACATCTGATACTTCTGGTCAAAATCTATACAGTTCTTAAGCTTATTGGAGCTGCGATATCGGCGGAACTCCAACCCTCAAGCCCGGACTATAAAGTATGGTGAGCCTGAGGTCAAACGGGCAGGGTCCTGGCAGGAAAAATAAAGGCCCTTCCATATGAAAGGGCCTTGTTGAAGCAGGAAAGAAATCTGACTTCCCTCTTTTCCCGCAGACTTGATGGCTTGGCTGGCTCGGGGTAATATCTCAAAACCCCCTGGGCCTTCGGTCCCGCCTGAGCGGGGTGAAAGGCTTTTGGTCCCGGATTTATTGAGATGTTACGGCTCGGGCTTGAAAAGGAACAGCAACCTATCAGGAGGAAAAGAGATTCCCCCCATCAACGTCCAAAGTGTACTCCGGCACAATTCGTCGCAATTCCTCCCGAATCTTTTCACAATCTCCCCTCTCGGCCATTTTGATCAGCCTTTGGATACCTTCAGTGAGCTCTGCCAGAGAAAGACCGTTTTGTCCCCGCAGAACCAGGATATGCTCATGTTCCGTTTCCTCGATTCCCTCCCCCTCGGTGATCAACTCTTCGGAAAGTTTTTCCCCGGGCCTTAGCCCTGTGAAGGTGATGGGGATCTCCTCGTGGGGTTTGTGGCCGGATAGGCGTATGAGATCTTCAGCCATATCGGCAATCCGGATGGGTATACCCATCTTCAACACAAAGATCTCCCCTCCCCGCCCAAGGGCGCCTGCCTGGAGGATCAAGCGACAGGCCTCGGGGATGGTCATGAAATAGCGGGTCACTTCAGGGTGGGTCACGGTCACCGGGCCGCCCCTTTGAATCTGTTGCTGAAAAAGGGGGACCACACTCCCCCGGCTCCCCACTACATTGCCAAAACGCACCGCCATGAGTCTGGCCCCGTACTCCTGCTGATAGGCCTCCATAAGCAGCTCCCCGAATCGTTTGGACGCCCCCATCACATTGGCGGGCCGAACCGCCTTGTCCGTTGATACCAGAACACATCGTTCTACCCCTTCCCGGACACACAGGGAGAGGATTATTTCTGTCCCTAAGATGTTGTTGAAAACAGCCTCCCTGGGATAGATCTCCATCATGGGAACGTGCTTGTAGGCGGCCGCATGAAAGACCACGTGGGGGGTGAACTCCTGAAAAACGCGGTGCATGAGGCCCTGAACATGGACTGGGGCCAAAACGGGCACGATTGGGGCCTTGGAGGAGCCACCCGATAATTCCTGTTTCAGGTCATATAGATCTGATTCGTTGATGTCCACGATGATCAACCTGCGGGGGTTATATCGGATGATCTGCCTGCAGAGCTCCGATCCGATAGATCCTGCACCTCCGGTCACCAGGACGGTTCGGTCCGTGAGGGTGTTTTCCACCTGTTCCAGATTCAGCCGAACCGGCCCCCTGCCCAATAAATCCACATACCGGATCTCTCTGATAGCGCTCACTGAAACCTTGCCCTCAATCAACTCTCCGATACCGGGGAGGGTCCTGCAGGGAAGGCCGGTCTCTTCGCAGGAACGGACGATTTTTCTCATTTTGTTGAAACTTACCGCTGAAATGGCGATAATGATCTCCTCGATCTCCTCCTTGTGCACGATTTTCTCTATATCCTGAATAGGGCCAAGGACCGGGACCCCGTGGATGGCATGGCCTCTTTTTTGGGGATCGTCATCAAGGAAGCCTGCCACATCATAGGAGAGGGCCGCGTTTTCCATGATTTCCCGGAGCAGTTTCTCACCGGCGCTGCCCGCTCCGATAAGGAGCACTCGTTTCAGATCCGACGGGCGCTGCTTCAGAAGATGAAAAGAGAACCCCTTGCGGGACTTGTCATAGAGCAGGCGAATGCCTACCCGGTAGCCCCCCACCAGAAGAAAGGTCAGGAAAAAATCGATAATGAAGATCCCCCGGGAAAATCCCGAGAATCGAACCGTTATCAGCAGAACGATGGCGATGAGACCGGAAGAGACCACGCAGGCCTTGAGCAGATTGAGCATGTCGTGGATGCTGGTATAGCGCCACATGCCCCTGTACATGCGAAAGAGGTAGAAACAGCATACCTTGATCAGCAAGATCCACCAGGTGGTATGAATGAGGTTCGCTACCTGACTTGCCGGTATCCTGCCGTCAAAGCGGAGGTAGTAGGCCATATAGTGGGAGAGGAAGAGAAGGAGGATGTCCCCTGCCAGTATGAGCCAGAAATTACGGGTTTTAATGAGGGGGTACATAAAAAACGATTACCTTTGGTCTTGCTTTTCTACCACTGATAAAGGGGTGTAAGCCAATTGTGAGGGTCGCTGCCCGGTTTTCGTGTCCATCCGTGTATTTCGTGGACCCTCTCGCCTCTTTCGTTTTGTGCCTTTCGTGTTTTTCGTGGACCCCCTTTTCCCAGCATTCCAGCTTTCTTATCATCCATCCCATGCGCTAACCGAATCATCTTCTACTGCTCGCGTTCAGTATCGTCATTCCCACAACTTCGTCTTCGTCTGTTCGAATCAAAACGCCGTCCCCCATTTCAACGGTCTTCTTGGCCCGTTGCGGCTTGCGAAAGCTCAGATAAAGGACATCCGCTTCTCGATCGTAGTCAGCCCAAACCTGTCTCACATGAAGCCTGGCAAGTCTTGATGAAAGATCCAAATAGGAATCAATCATTTCCTTATTCACATTTATCGTTTCCATATCAGGTCCCCCTTTGGTTTCTCCTCTAAAAAATAAGCTGTTATGACAAAACCATCTTCTTTCGAAACCTCCCGGTAAATGACCACCAGCCACTTCCCTCTTCCCATATTCTTTGTGGCTTTGAGACTTCCCCTGTTGCCCCTCATCACAAATTCAGGGTTTTCAACCGCCTCAAGAACCTCAAAATAGTAACTGGCTAAATCATCATGGTTTTCGATAATATGAAACCATCTTTCATAGTTCAGGCGAACTGGCACACCATTAACCAAATATGCTATCTCCGTATCACGTTCTCTTCCCAACTTTCTCATCCCCAATTCGCAAAGCTAAACATCCCATTCTTTTCCCGCC
>DREN01000087.1 GCA_011051075.1 Deltaproteobacteria bacterium
ACACATATACGGGGCCGGACCATCCGGAGGAACCTGATCGAGCTTGATGTCCTGCTCCCGTGATGGGGGGCGAGAAGCACGTCGCTTTTGACCCTCTCGCCCACGTTTGAGAGGAGGACCTCTTCACCCGGTTCTTCTATATCCCCTGGAAAAAGAAAGGACCTTCCCCTGTATGTGATCCTGATGACCAGGGAGTTGTTGTTCAGCCATCTGCCGTCCTTTCCTGCGGCCGGTCGGGCCCGAGGATCTGGGTGGAGGACCTCAACCCTGGCCCCGTTGATATCAAGTCCCTCCCCCAGATCTCCTGGAAGGAGCTCCCTGATCTTTTCCGCCCTGATAATCGCCTTCAGCTCCCTGAAGGCCGGGGTTTGAACCTGGTCTCCGTTGTACCAGAACTCCCCGGGATCAAAGGCCTTTGCAATGAACCTGAGACCGTTCATGTGATCCGCCTGCGGGTGGCTCAGGACCATGTAGTCTATACGGCCGATCTTTTTATACCAGAGGGTGGGGGCCACCACCATTTTGCCCACATCAAAGCTGCCCCTTGAGAACCCGCCCCCGTCTATGAGCATCTTCTTTCCCCCTGGAAAGGCCACGAGGGCCGCGTTGCCCTGGCCTACGTCCAGAAAGGTAACCTCGAGGTCCCTGGAAAACCGTACCTTGTAAACCCAGTAGGCCGTATCGCCAAGGATGAGACCCGCCGTCAGGATTATCCCTATCCTGGCCCACCTGTGGCCCCTGAAAAGGGAAAGGCACAGGATAAGGGAGTAGAAGAGAGATATCTCAAAAAGGTTGGGGGTAATGGTCCAGATACTTGCCCATGGAATGCCGGCCCAGAACCGGATCAGCACCATCATCAGGTCAAGGCCCCAGGCCCCCATATGAATAAAGAGGACCGCAGCCCAGGGGGATACAAAGGAGATCATGGCGGAGACAAGACCAAGGGGTATTATCCATAGTCCCAGGATCGGAACCGTGGTGAGGTTGGCCGGCACAGACACCAGGGAGATCCGGTGAAAGTAGTGGCAGGTAACGGGAAGGAGGAAGACCGTGGCAGCAACGGTGATCGCCGCAAGGCCCCATAAGTAGGCTAAGAGACGGGCGAGGATGGTCTTTCCCATCTGTTCCCGGGAGCCTTCCTTGCGGATAATGTTCAGGATGGGTGGCATCATATAGAGGATACCTGTCACGGCCAGGAACGAAAGCTGAAAAGAGAGGCTGAAGATGGCGTTAGGGTCCAGGAAAAGGATGATGAGACCGGCCATGGCGAGGGTGGACCACACCTCCCTTTCCCTTCCCAGGACGATGGAGGCCAGGAAGGCAAGGACCATGATCATGGCCCTCTGGGCCGACACGTGAAACCCGGCCAGCAGGGTGTAACCAATAACGGGGAGGACCGTAAGGAGCGCGGCAATCTTTCGTGCATCTATCTCCAGGGTCAGCCTGTAGGAGCGTGAGATGAGCCATTTGAACAGGAAAAAGGCGGCCCAGGCCACCAGCCCGATATGGAGGCCCGACACCGCAAGCATATGCCCCAAACCGGTCCTGTTGAAGAGCTCCCGAAGATCCTGGTGGATACCCTGGCGTTCCCCTAATATGAGGGCCCTGAAAAGGTCGTAGTTACGGGGCGACAGTTCCTCTTTGAAGAGCCTTCTGACAGGCCTCCTGATTTTCTCTACAAGGCTTTCGGAAAAGGGAAGCGCCCCGGGGCCCATGGGCACGATCCTTCTCCCATCGGAGACCGAGGCCCTGCACGTGAGGCCTTTCAACCTCATGGCCCCTTTATAGTCATAACCCCCTGGATTGTTGAAATTCCTGAACGACCGCGGGCGGGCGGGAAACCGGATACAATCCCCCGGTTCCAGTCCGGGTCCATGGGTGTACACGGTCACGGCAATATCTTCGTCCAGGGGGAAGGTGTTATCCCCCATGACCGCCTCCCTCGCCCACAGCCGAAACCTGGTCGTCCCGTCATCAAGGACTCTGGGCACCTCCAGTACGGTCCCCTGGATAATAACGGTTTTATTGAGGTCTGTCAGGGGGATCAGCCTGGATGAGGAATGGCTTTCCCTGCCCAACAGGAGGCCGGTCAGGAAAAAGATGAGCATGAGGGCCCACGGTCTGGCCCGTGGGGGAAGGAAGGGGAAGGTCAGCGTGGAGGCGGTGAGGGGCAAAAGGAGGAGCGCAGGGTTTCCACGACCCTGGACAAGGATCTTCTGGGTGATAATGATGCCGAGGGCAAAGGAGATGAGGATAGGTACGAGGGGGCGGTGGAACAGCCTACTCCTTTTCCCTCCATATGGAGGCGCCCAGGCCTCTGAATTTTTTTTCAATGGCCTCGTATCCCCTGTCTAAATGATAGATCCGATGGACCTCGGTTCTTCCCCCCTCTGCCACCAGCCCGGCCAGGACAAGGGAGGCGCTGGCCCTGAGGTCCGTTGCCATGACAGGGGCGGAGAAGAGCCGTTTTTTCCCCTTGATCAGGGCCTGATTTCCGTTGATCTCGATATCAGCACCCATGCGCCGGAGCTCACTTACGTGAATAAACCTGTTTTCAAATATGGTTTCCCTTATCATGCTCGAGCCCCTTGCCACGGCCATGAGGGCCATGAACTGGGCCTGGAGATCGGTGGGAAAGCCAGGGTAGGGCATGGTCATAAGGTCAACGCTTTCGATCTGGCCGGGACCGGTGACGGTGAGACTTTTCTCTGCCGGGTCTATCCGCGCGCCCGCCAGTTTCAGCTTTTCCATGAGCGAGGTAAGATGTCCCGGCACACATCCCTCAACCCTCACCTCTCCTCCGGTTATGGCCGCCCCTATCATGAAGGTC
Organism: Deltaproteobacteria bacterium; assembly: GCA_011051075.1. Lineage (GTDB taxonomy): Bacteria > Desulfobacterota > DSM-4660 > Desulfatiglandales > Desulfatiglandaceae > Desulfacyla. Next base: position 2,831 of record DREN01000087.1, read on the forward strand.
CCGGCCTCTATCCTGTCGGGTATGATCCTGTGATTACAGGGCTTCAGATCTCTGACCCCCTCTACAACGATGGTGTCTGTACCGTCTCCTTCAATATGAGCGCCCATGGATCTCAGGGCGTTTGCAAGGTCAACCACCTCGGGCTCGTTGGCCGAGTTCTTGAGGATGGTTCTCCCCCGGGCCGTTACCGCGGCCATCATTATGTTTTCAGTCCCTGTTACGGTCGGAATATCAAAGAAGATCTCGGCCCCTTTCAGCCTGTCGGCCCGAGCATTTATGTATCCGTGGTCCAGGTATATATCAGCGCCCATGGCCACCAGGGCCTTCAGGTGCAGGTTGACGGGCCGTGCCCCTATGGCGCAGCCGCCCGGAAGGGATATCTTGGCCCTGCCGTAACGTGCCAGAAGCGGACCCAGAAGCAGAATGGAGGCCCTCATGGTCTTCACAAGCTCGTAGGGGGCCTCAAAACAGGTCAGGTTATCGGAATTGATCTCCAGGACATGACTGTTTTCTTCGCGGAAGACCGTTCCGAGCTTAGACATTATCCTCTTTATGGTATTGATATCCCTGAGTCGGGGGATCCTCTCCAGGCAGTGCCATCCCCCCGTGAGCAGGGAGGCGGCCATCGCCGGAAGGGCCGCATTCTTGGCCCCGCTGATTTCAACACCCCCCTTCAGGGGCCGGCCGCCTTCAATAATTAGCCTGTCCATAAAGCCTTTATATCCTACGCGTCCCTACCGCATGAACCTGATGAACTGTTTTGCCTTGAAAGGCCCGCCGGACACGGCCTCTGCCATGGAGTGCCTGTCCATGACCGAGGTCACCTTTATCTCGCCAATGTTTTTTCCAAACAGATAAACGGTCCTTCCACCCCCCGACGGGATCGATTTCCCCTCGGTAAAGACCTCAAACCGGCCCCCCTCCTGGAGCCCCACATCCTTTCCCGCGTTGATCATAATGGTGCCATCCTCAACAGCCGAAATCCTCCCTGTCCAGGGTCGTGAATTCAGCCCCTCCTCCACTACCGGGGCCTGCTCTTCGATCAGCTCCGGGAAGGTCTCCCTGGCGATCTCATGAACGTATGCCTCCTCGTCCTGTTCCTCGGCCTCTTCCAGGGAAAGGGAGAAATCCTCCGCCTCAATGTGGGTTATAAGAAGGGTCTTACTGGCTATATCTATGACGTTTACCGCCACCGATACCACGTATATCCTGCGCCAGTCATCAAAAGGCCACCAACCGGTGTTGTCCGTGCTTCTCTCCACCGGGTTCAGGACCCCGACTACGAGGTCGTTCATACCAAGGCCCTCTGCAAAATCGATGAGGCTCGAGTTGGTCATTACTCCGAACTGGGGCGATTCCATGGACGTGGATGAAAAAACCCCGTCAGGCGGCTGATGGAGTATGAGATAGGGAGATTCCTTCAGGAGATCGTAGAACCGGCGACTCAACTGCGCGGTCAGCTCGGGCCCTAAATCCGCCTGGTCGATAAAGGGAAAGACCATCACATGTTTTTTCAGATGGGGCTGCCCGGGCAGTATCTTCCTGGCCCAGGACTCGGGCAGGACCTTCCTTGTCAAAGATGCCGTGGTGCTGCAACCAAATGTGCCCGCAAAAACCGGGAGCAGTACCAGTAGAAGCAGGCCTGACCAGTGTCTCAAACTCACTCTGTTTCTCCTAAGGCGGCAGCGCCGCAGACCTTTGGCCGCAACCAAACCAGCAGGCCGTGTTCATGTCATTCACTAAAGTTACCAACCAGTGCCCTAATCATTTTGCCCTGAATCATTTCGTCCTGTGCGGTTACCCTTAGTCCGTGGGGGCCTCTTTTCCAAAGGACGCGACAAAATACTCCACAGAACATGGAACGCCCCCTCAGTTGGATTACAGCTTCGGAGCAGGCAGGGACCCGTGCAGGCTCCAACCGAGACTCTTTCCTGGGGCTCTCCCGCAGCTTATTTCAAGCGCATGCTGCCGTCCCTATAAAATGAGATAGGGTTTTGCGCCCTTTGGAAAAGAGGCCCCCAACGGACGGACTCCCGCCACGGGCGGGATAGATCCCCTATCCACAGTTGCTGAAGTCTAACCGCACAAGTCGAATCATTTTGCCTGCCCTGGGGGGACTATAAAACGAAACCATTTGGGACAAAACCGTTTTTCCCTTTATTCATCACATCCAGCACAGAAGCTGCATTCCGGGTCCCTAAAAGGCGATATCAAAGGAACTGAATTCCCCCTGCCAGGTCTCCGGTCTCTCCCGAACCCTTGTCACCTTTGCTGACGGCGGTCCCTCATGGCACCAGGAGACCAGCTTTTTCACCTGATCCTCAGGGCCTTCAATCAAGGCCTCCACCGTTCCGTCCGGCAGATTTTTTACCCATCCGTACACCCTTAGGGAGACCGCCTCCCTGCGGGTGGATTCCCTGAACCATACACCCTGAACCCTACCCTCTATGATGAGATGCACCCTTACCCTGTCCATGCAGCCCAACTCCTCAGTTAGGGCCTCACGGCGAGGCCCCGGGTTAAAAGGCAGCCTTGCCTTGTAACGGATCTAAAGCCTACTCGGTTTTCATGTCAAGCAGTTTGAGAAATTCATCCTCGTTCAGCACCAGGATCCCCAGCTCCGCGGCCCTCCTGAGCTTGGAACCCGGTGACTCTCCCCTTACCAGATAGTCCGTGCTGCGGCTTATGGATGAGGCCACCCTGCCTCCGTTCCGTATGACAAGCTCTTTGGCCTCGGCCCGTTTCATGGAGGCGAGGGACCCCGTAATCACAAAGGTCTTCCCCTTCACGGGAGAGGTCCCTGGGAGAGAGGGCGTCTCTATCTCAAAGCCGGCCTGCATGAGTCTCCTCACGCGATTCCGGTTGTGGGGGTCTTCAAAGTAGGCGCCGATACTCTCTGCGATCCGGGGGCCTATGCCGTCTATGGCGGTAAGCTCCTCTTCCGTGGCCTTTTCCAGTTTCTCCATATCCCCAAAATGGTTGGCCAATATGGCGGCGACAAACTCTCCCACATGTCTGATCCCCAGGGAGTAGATGAACCTGGCCAGGGTGGTTCTTTTGCTATTTTCTATGGCCCGCAACAGGTTTGTAGCGGATTTTTCCTTTATCTTGTCGAGTTTTAGCAGATCGTCCATACCAAGGTGGTATAGATCCGCCTCCTCCCCTATGAGCCCCTTTTTCAGCATCTGTGAAATGATCCTGTCACCGAGACCTTGGATGTTCATGGCGCCCTTTGAAACAAAGTGCTTGAAGGACTCCCTCACCTGGGCCGGACAGTCCGGGTTTGGGCATCTCGCCACCACCTCATCTCCATTTTTCAGCACCTCTGAGCCGCAGACAGGGCATGTGGCAGGCATTATGAACCGTTTCTCGGCCCCGGTCCTCTTTGATTTGATGACCTTTACCACCTCGGGTATCACGTCCCCGGCCCTCTGGACCACAACCAGGTCTCCTTCACGGATATCCTTCCTGTCTATCTCCTCCTGATTGTGGAGGGTGGCCCGTCTAACAAGAACACCGCCCAGTTCAACGGGCTTTAGAAGGGCCACCGGTGTGAGGGCTCCGGTACGCCCAACCTGGACATGGATTCCGGTAACAGTGGTGGTCCCCTGGGTGGGTTTGAACTTGTAGGCCATGGCCCATCTGGGGCTTCTGGACTTCTCTCCGAGGCGGGCCTGGAGGTCCAGACTGTTTACCTTGATCACCGCACCGTCAATCTCATAGAAGAACCGCTCTCTTGTCTCCTCTAAATCTCGGCAGTAGTCAATCACCTGATGAACGGTTGGACACAGGCGTATATGGGGCCTGTTCACTCGTAACCCCCACCCCTGGAGCAGGATCATCAGGTCGTAATAGGTGGCGCAGGGGAGACTGCTTATGCTGCCGATACCGTAGCAGAAGATGTTGAGGGGCCTTTTTGCGGTGATCCTCGGGTCCAGTTGCCTCAGGGAACCGGCTGCCCCGTTTCGCGGGTTGGCAAAGGGGGGGAGGTTCTTTTCAAGCCTCTCACGGTTCAGTCTTTGAAACGCCTCCAACTCCATATAGATCTCACCACGCACCTCCAGGAGATCGGGAGGCTGTGGGGCGTTCTTTCCGTGTGTGAGTTTAAGGGGGACGGCCAGTATGGTCTTCACGTTCGGGGTTACATCTTCCCCTGTGAGACCGTCTCCCCTGGTGGAAGCCGTGGTCAGGGAGCCCTTTTCATAGACCAGCTCCACTGCAAGTCCGTCGATCTTGGGCTCCACTGTATATTCAACAGGAGAGTCGTCCCCGAGGAATCTCTTGACACGGGCGTCGAAATCCCTGATCTCATGCTCGTTGAAGCTGTTTTCCAGGCTGAGCATGGGAACACGGTGTCTTACCTGGGAAAAGGTCTCTCTGGGGCCTGCCCCCACCTTCTGGGTGGGCGAATCAGGGGTTATGAGTTCGGGGTGCTCGGCCTCTAATTCCGTAAGCCGCCTGAAAAGCCTGTCGTACTCGGCGTCGGATATCTCCGGATCGTCCAGGGTGTAGTACCGGTGATTGTGGTACCTGATCTCCTGTCGCAGTTTTTCTATTTCACTGGCAACTGGGTCCATATCGCCTGCCTGTTCCGCCATCTCTACCACTCTCCGCCCCTCTGGCCCCGGGAGGATCGAGACTCGTCAAGTCCTGTGAAAGGCCGAGGAGGATCTCCCCCGCCAGGCGTGTGTTCTCCCTTAACAGCGGATCCGAAAATCCCGGGCGCCATCTGAGTTCAAACAGCTCGTCCGAAACGACCAGCAGCCCTGCCAGTGAAACGGACCTGAAAGCTGCCACGGTCAAAAGGGCTGAAAACTCCATTTCCACGGCCAACACACCCCTTTTGCGGTACCCTACGACCTTTTCCGGGGTTTCACGGTAGATTGCGTCTGTGGTCCAGAGTCTTCCCCTTGTGAAACCGAGACCCCGTCCCTTCAGTGATGTTTCAATCGCCCGGTTCAGGTCCGGGTCGGATACCGGTTTTCCACGGGTAAGGGGATAGTGCTGAGAGGTGCCCTCCTCTGAAAGGGCGCTTTCAGGGATTACCAGCGCCCCTATCTTGAGATGGGGCTGGAGCGACCCACACCAACCTAAAACGAGGATCCTTTTTACCCCCAGCACGATCAACTTCTCCAGGCCCATAACCGCGTGGGGCGCCCCGATAAAAGGACCCGCAAGGGTGACAGCCTGCCCTGGTCCCCTTCCGGTCCGGTACATCCTGAACAGGGGGAAATGGCGGGACTTGACCTCCTCTGCACCGCTCTTTCGAACCAGGTGCCTTAACTCGCCGGGGACCATCACCATAAGGGCGTCTGGACCCAGCCGGGGCTCACCCTTTCCCCTGAGCGGACGGATGATCCCCTGGGCTGGAGCATCATTTTCCATACATCGAGTCTTCTCTTTGATCCGGAAATGGAGGCACAAACGGCCCCCGGGGAACAGGGAAAATTCCTGTTACCTACTGATCATACGCCCGCCCATAAAAGGGCCTTTTGCACTGGCGCCAATCTTAGAAGGTATGACCCCGGTTGGCAACCCCTAAATGGACCGGTGCTACCGCTCTGCCCGAGTTGCGGTATTCATGCGCCACCATCTTTCCAGTCTCCCAAACAGTGCCAGGCAGAAAAGAGAGGAAAGGGCCTGATGCACAAAATGACCCCCGTACCCCTAACATTTTGGTGCCAAAAACGGCAAATTGTGGTAATGTTTTGGGAATTACAGCCCATTTAGAGGACCTTTCGATTTTTATTGACAGAGACAGAACTACCGGGATAAACTGAACGATTACTGAATTAGGACTACAGAGTCATGTTTGAAAGTTTATCTGAAAAACTCAACCGCACCTTCAAAAAGCTGAGAGGGCGGGGCAGACTCACGGAGAAGAACGTCCAGGATGCCCTGAAAGAGGTGCGTTTGGCCCTTCTGGAGGCGGATGTCAATTACAAAGTGGTCAAAGGGCTTATCTCTGACATCCGTGAGCGGGCAGTGGGGCAGGACGTGCTTGATAGTCTGACCCCGGGCCAGCAGATAATAAAGATCGTCAACGAAGAACTGACCCGTCTCATGGGTGAAGCCTGGACAGGGCTTCAGCTTGTGGGGAGGACTCCCCATTCACTGATGCTGGTGGGACTGCAGGGCTCGGGCAAGACCACCACGGCGGCAAAACTGGCCAGGTATCTCAGGAAGCAGGGACGAAACCCCTTTCTTGTCCCGGCGGACGTTTACAGGCCTGCCGCGGTGGAGCAGCTCAAGAAACTGGGCGCACAGATCAATATCCCGGTTTATCCTACTGATACTTCAAAGAAACCGGATACAATATGCCTGGACGCACTGTCAACGGCCGGGAGGGAGGGGGCCGATCTCCTCATAATAGATACTGCCGGCCGTCTCCACGTTGATGAGACCCTGATGGCGGAACTTGTGACCATCAAGGCCAAGATCAACCCCAATGAAATTATCCTGGTAGCCGATGCCATGACCGGACAGGATGCCGTTAACGTGGCAAAGCATTTTAATGAGGCATTGGATATCTCCGGGATAATCCTCTCAAAGATGGAGGGGGAC
>DREN01000429.1 GCA_011051075.1 Deltaproteobacteria bacterium
CTGGATGCTGGGTGCACGATGCAGGATGCACGATGCAAGTTGGAGCGGAAATCCCGCTTTAGCGGGAATGGTCGAACCTGTTTTTCCTTGCGCCTTGTGCCTTACCTAAAGAGAGGTCAATACAATGATTTCTGCCTTCAAGAATGCCCTTGACTCGGGCAAATTTGTTGTCACCTCTGAGGTGGCCCCCCCCAAGGGGACCAATCTTGACAAGATGGCCCACCACATTGAACTCCTGAAAGACAGGGTGGATGCCATGAACATAACCGATCACCAGAGTTCTGTCATGCGATTCCCGTCCCTGGGAGGGGCCCTTCTGGTCAAGGAGATGGGAGGGGAACCCATACTCCAGATGACGTGCAGGGACCGGAACAGGATGGCCCTTGAGGCCGATCTCCTGTTCGCATCCCAGAGGGGGATCAACAACGTGCTCTGCCTTACGGGCGATGCGGTCATGTTTGGAGATCATAAGGAGGCCAAAGGGGTCTTTGACCTGGACTCCAGTCAACTAGTGGCCGCTGTAAGGAGGATGGAAAGGGGGGAGGATTTAGGTGGGAACAAGCTGGAAGGAGGCGTTTCCTTCTGCGTTGGTGCCATTGTCACGCCCGAGGCCGATCCCCTTGAGCCCCAGCTCATCAAGTTTGAAAAAAAGATGGAGGCAGGCGCGGAGTTCATCCAGACCCAGGCCGTATATGACCTGGACAATTTCAAGGAATTCATGGATTACGCCAGGCAGTTTCCGGTCAAGATCCTGGCCGGTATAATCCTCCTTACCTCGGCTCCCATGGCCCGGTTCATGAATAAGAACGTGGCAGGGGTAAACGTGCCTCAGGGGCTAATCGACGAGATGGCCTCGGCCCCCAAGGGCCGGGCACTGGCTAAGGGGATCGAGATCGCGGGCCGCATGATAAGGAGGATCAGGGAAGAGAAGATGTGTCATGGCGTACACATAATGGCCATCGGCAGGGAGGAGGTGGTTCCAGAGATCATGGCCGCAGCGGGACTGGATTAAACATCTTGTTCCGACAGGGTCATCATTACTTCTTTCTGGTCTCAACTATGACCGTGTCTTCAAAAACCCTTGCTCCCGCCTGCCTGGCAGCACCCCGGTAGTAATCCACAAGGTCCCTGGGATTGATGCTTTTCATGGCTGAGAGTTCTTTCTGTATCTCTTTCCTCTTTGCTCCGCGGGTCCTCTTGTCTCCCCTGTAACTCCTTGTCTCCACCCTCCTGGTCAACACGGGGATGGGGATCTTCACCCCGGTTGCAAAGACCTTCACGGCGTCCATACCAAAGGGGGGCTCCACCTCCAGCTCGAAATCGTCCCTGTCATCAGGTATGGTGTAGAGCCTGCCCGGCATCAGTTTTCCCTGAACACGGTCCCTGTCAGAGGGGTAAAGCAGGGTGACCCCTCCAGCTTGGATGCGTCAGCTCAATTTTGCATGCGTTATCCATAGATATCAAGGGCGTTCAACGGTCCAAAATCCGCGATCGGTTCCTGGTGAGTTGGCGGTTCAGGGGTCTTCAGGGCGAAAATCCTTCCAGGGGGTGCGGCACGGTCTCCTCCCGGTACAACGAACGCACCTGGTCCGCCAGACGGCCGATGGAAAAGTCCTCATTTCCGTAGTCGGGTTTAAGGTCTCCGATCAATCTGATCTCAACGGTTTTCCGGCCCCTGGTGTTGAAAAGGAACCTTCCCGGAGGCAGAAGGTCATTGGTTCCCCCTATGAACAGCACCTTGAGGGGGGCGCCGAACCGTCTGGCTATCCTGAAGGCCCCATGATTGAACTGGCCGATTCTGCCGTCCCGGCTCCTGGTCCCCTCGGGAAAAATGAAGAGGTTCCCGCCCGAGGAGAGGAAACTCTCCATGTCGGCGATCCCTTCCAGTACGCCCGATGGTTCCGCTCCCCCGTTTGATGAAGGGAGGTAACCCGAGGCCCTTAGAATCCAGCCAAACACGGGAACCCTGAAGAAAACGCCCTTGACAACGGTTTTGTGCCTGGGAAAGAGGGAGATAAGGAGGATGGGGTCCAGGTAGGAGAGATGGTTACATACGATAACCGAGGAGTGGATGGAGCGTACCCGATCCTCAACACTGATTCTAAGTCCGGGGATCAGTGCCCTGACAACGAAGAAAAAGCTCCTGTAATAGAGGCTGTTAAGCCTCTGGAATGCGGCCCGGCGATTGGAGGAAAAGATAAGGGCACCCACATAGAGCGGGGAAAAAAACAGGAGAAACCCTGGGATATAGTAGGTCCAGATGAGAAGGGTAAAGACCAGGTCAGAAAGGGGTTTCAGAAAACGCATCCGCTTCAGGCATCCCAGGGTCTAATGGAAGTCCCTGATCAACAGGCAGGTGTTGACCCCGCCAAAGGCGAAGTTCTGGATAGCGGCTGTCCTGATCCGGGATTCCCGGAGGGTCCCAGTGTGCCGGATCATGGCGCATCTCTCGTCAACCTCATCCAGGTTAAGGGTGGGGGCCACAAAGCCCTGCTCCATCATGTAGAGTGTCAGGATCGTCTCTATGACCCCGCAGGACCCCATGGTGTGACCCATATAGCCCTTCAGCCCGGTCACAAGGGGCGAGTCACCTAAGGCCCTGAAGATTGCCATGGCCTCGGCCACGTCTCCCATCTTTGTGGCGGTGGCGTGGGCGCTCACAAAATCGACCTGATCGGCGCCTATTCCCGCGTTCTCAAGCCCCAGCCTGATGGTCTCTGTTATGCCGTTCATGTTTGGCAGGATAAGATCTCCCCCGTTGTTGTTGCACGCAAACCCTATGACCTCACCCAATATGGGGGCCCCCCTTTTTCTGGCGAGATCGTAGTTCTCAAGCAGCAGGGCACCTGCCCCCTCGCCCACCACCAGGCCGTCCCTCTTTGTGTCAAAGGGGCGGGGGGTGAGATGGGGTGTATGGTTGAATTCAGTGGAGCAGGCCAGCAGGTTGTCAAAGACCGCGACCGTGGTGGTGTCGTACTCATCGGCCCCGCCGCAGACCATGGCGTCCTGGAGCCCGTACTTTACGGCCTCGTACCCGAACCCTATGGACTGGCTGCTGGTGGTGCAGGCGGTGGAGGATGAGATGACCCGTCCTGTTATGCCGAACATCTTTGTTATGTTGACGGCAGTGGTGTGAACCATCGATTTCAGGTAGTCCACCGCGCCCACAGAGGAGAATCCCTCTCGGGAATTACTGAAAAAGGTTCGGTATATATCCCTCTGAACAGTGGGGCTCCCATGGGTTGAGCCAAAGGCCACTCCGAGCCTTCCCGAGGAGATGAATGCGTTGTCAAGGCCCGCGGCCTCAAGGACCTCCTTCACCACCTGGCAGGCGTAGTATGCCACAGGACCCATGGTCTTGCGGAACTTGCGCTCAAAGTCGAATTCCATGGGGACGGTGACCGTGCCAAAGACCTTGGACTCCACATACCCGGAGAGGAGCCTGTCGTCACGCAGTTCCTTTACGCCCGACACCCCGTTAACAAGGCTGTCGATGATTTCCTGCCGCTGGTGGCCGATGGGAGTTATGGCCGATGCCGCCGTGATTACCACCCTGTTTTCCATGATCCTACCGTTTGCCCCGATTGAAGTGCCATCTCCCTATAAAGGTCTTTTTTCGGCGAGTTCTTCAATATAGTCGCAGATCTGGTTGATCGTCCTTATCTCCATGGACGCCTTCTTTTCCTCACGGGTAAGGGATGAACCTATGAGGGTCTCGATCTCGCCAAGGAGATCCAGGGCATCGATACTGTCAAAATCGTACTTCTCGGTCAGGTTTTCATCAAGTCCCGGGTTGGTTATTTCGAACTCCTCTTTAAAAATCCGCAGGATCTCGGACTGTATCTCTTCTCGTGTCATAGGCCCTTCTCGTGTAATCCCCCATTATTTTCTTGTAAGAGGGGGAGGGTAAAATCTGAAGCCTCAAATGTTTAATCGTAGCACAGGCAGTCCTGGAAGCCAATAACAAGTTTGTGTTGAGTGGGCTTACTCCCCTGCCCCGGGCTCGCCTATCTTTTTTCCCAGAAAGGGCTCAAAATGATACCACTGATAGGGGTGTTCACGAACTGCCTGTTCCAGGATCGCCGCGTACTCCCTGACCGATCTTTTTATCGCTTCCGCCCTCAGTGTCCGTGAAGGGGCACTGACGTGGATGGGGCCCTTTATTGAAAAATCGTAGGTCCTCTTCCGGGTACGGTAGGAGAAGAATATGAAAAGGGGGGCACCTGACATGAGTGCCAGGAGGTGGGGGGTTTGCGGGAGCAAGACCTCATGGCCCAGAAAGCGTACGGGAAGGCTCCGTTGATTTTCGTTCCATACGAGGTCTCCGGTCATGGAGACAAAGTCTCCCCCCCTGAGGAACCTGACCCCCTCAACAATATCAAACGGGGAGGCGCCGGTCCTGTTCAGGGCGATGACCCTGATGCCCGCCTCAATTGCCCCTTTCTTCTGCATGGCCTCTATCTCCTCCCTCTCTTTGGTCCCCATATAGAGGAGGAGTCTTATCTGCGGGAGCTCCTTCTTGAGAAGGAGGGCCGCTATCTCCCAGCTTCCAACGTGTGACATTAGGATGATTCCGCCTGTCCTCTTTTCCACAGCCTCCCTCAGACGGTTCAGACCGAAGGAGTTGAACGAGATTGTCCCCGGGTCCGAGACCAGTATCCTGTCCAGAAAGAGGTCTGCAAAGCTGTGATACTGCCTCCAGGTACACCAGAGGTGATAATGGGGTCTCCTCTGCGGGAAGAGCGCCCTGAAGAACCTCACGCCCACCCTCACCCTCCCCGGGAAAAGGAGAAAATAGCCGGTGGAAATGAACCAGGCTGAAAGGGTGAAAATCCAGGTGCCCAGGTTTTTGGACGCTGAAATGAGGAGACTGTAAAAGAGGCCTTTCATAGGGGCTCACCGTTTAAGGCGCTGTTCTCTTTCGCTTAACCTGACGAAAAGGGGCGCTGTTTTGACCCTGGACCGTCTATCTGACCAACACCGGGGCATGTTTCAAGGATCGGCAAGGGTGGTGTTATCCGGTATGAACGCGATGGCCCAGGTTCCCGGCCCCATATGGACCCCGGAAGTCAGGGATAGGGGCTGGAGTTTTATTTCGGCGGATGGATAAAGCCCCTGGATCTTTTGCAGGACCTCTGTGTTGACCCATGATCTGTTATCGGTGTACTGGAGGAGGATAAAGGCCCTGGAATCAGGGGAAAAGGCCTTTTCAAGCCTTTCAAGGGCAAACTGAAGCTGGTCGCTGCGGCTTCTCAAAACCGCGACTTTTTTGGCTCCTTCGCTGAGGGGAGTTATGACCGGTTTCATGTGGAGCAGATCGCCGAAAAAGGCGCTTGACCTGGAGAGTCTTCCACCAGCGGCAAGGTAGTGGAGCTTGTCAAGAAAAACGTACTCCTCGCAGAGTTCCACGGCCCCCCTTGCGAAAGCGATTACCGTTTCAGCACCGTCCCTGGCGGCCGCATATCTTGCGGTTGCCATGACGATCATGCCTAAACGCCCCGAGGCCGCGCCCGTATCGATTACCGTAAATCTGTTATCAGGGTCGTTTTCCCTCTTCCATTTCATTGCAACCTCGTAGTTGCCCGTGTAGTAAGAGCCCACACAGAGGTAGAGGACCCTTTCATGTTGATTGAGCACGCTCTCATAGTACTGGCGCCTCTCAAATACAGAGGCCTGGGAGGAGGAGACCTTTACTCCCCCTCTCATATATTTGTAAAGCTCTGAGGGAACGAAGAGGGTTTCAGGGAGGCACCTGTCCCCTGCCGTTATGTAGCTGTCCAGCAGCGTAACCCCCATGGCGCGCGAATCTTCACGGGTTATGGATCCGGCCGCATCGGTCATTATGTGAACGGGGGATGAACCCGGGGGCCGCCTGAATCTGCCTATCTGCCTATTAAGATCATCCTCCGACCAGTGTACCAACCGGCACAGGGATTCGATCTTCTGTTTTGTCTCATCCCTGTCAGATGTATGGAGATGAACCTTGAAGAAGTCATCGTGGGGGATTACCACTACACTGTCGCCATGCTCTGAAAGGCTCTGGAGGTGATTGTCGGACATCTCATCAAAACGGACGATCATATCGATGCAGTAGCCCTCTTCCCGGTTCTCACGAAAGGAGGGGGAAACCCGGAGCAGTCCCCTGAATATCTCCGTAACAGGTTTGAACCGTTCATGTTCTGCCATGCCCCCAAGGGTCTTGAGGAATCCCTCCAGAAAGATAAACATGCCCAGGGCGCCTGAATCCACCACCCCCGCCTGTTTCAACCTGGGCAGAAGTCCGTTGGTGGCCCTGACAGCACCTTCCAGATTGTGGAGCGTTTCCAGGGTATCTCTTTTTAAGTCCCAGGCTGTGTGCTTCTCCATGGTCTGAACCAGGGTGTCAACGACATCCAACATGGTGCCTGCCACCGGATCCGTGACCGCCTGCCAGGCCCGGTCCCTTCCCAGGCGTGAGGCAGCGGGGATCTCCTGAACTGAACGGGCGGTGAGAAGACCGGAGAGAAAGAGGGTCGCTATGTTCCCTGAGTTCCCCCGGGCCGAGAAAAGGAGCCTGCGGATCATCTTTTCCCTGTCCATGTCAAACTCCCTCAGGGGTGCGAGGCTCGTCATGAGGTTTCGTCCCGTATCTCCGTCCGCAACGGGAAAAACGTTTATGTCGTCCAGGAGGTCAGACCATGCGGCCACCCTTTCCACACCTGTAATGAGAGCGTCCTTGATTTTACTCTCCATTGTCAGAACCCCAGGGCCTTGCGTATCTCTTCAGGTATTTCAAACATCATTTCCATTTCAGGGAATTTTACCGCCACCTGTTCGCTTCTTCCCTTTGCGCAGATCTCCCCTTTTCCTTCAACTCTTATCTCAAAATCCATGACGATCTTTACCGTCGCGTCAAGGACCGTTGCCTTGCATAAGAGTATGTCACGGGCCCTGAGAGGAGCCACAAATTTTGTTGAGGTCTTGATTATGGGAAAGAGATGACCGGTCTCCTTGGAGTAGGTGTAGAGGTCTATCCCGTACTTGTCAAAAAGGGCGAACCTGGCCCTATCGAAGTACTTCAGGTAGTTTCCGTGCCATACCATGTTCATAGGGTCCAGGTCATGAAAGGGAACAGTCAATCTTACTTGGCAGTATGCTCTTCGGTCTGAATCGGTCATGGCTGTTGCAAAGGACCTTTCACGCGCGCTTTGGCCTTTTCCGGGGAGCAGGGGCATGGACGTGGTGGTCCCATCTTGATCAAGCTGGATTCCCCCGCCGGTAAAGACAGGCTGATTTGAGACCGTTGCCCCAGTGAGAGTCCGGTGGAATCGGTTCCGTTCATCCGTGATTCGGGAACCCTTTCCTGTGATTATCAGAGAATCAAGAACTATTATTTTACTCCCCCTTGCAATGTCAAGATTTTATTGACTGCGGTCGGGGAGCCTGGTAGCGTGGCCTCCGGAGAACAGAGGATGCCTACACCTCTCCTGCCTGTCCAGCCGGGGCAGGCAGGGGCATTACTGAAACGAGAAGAAAAAACCGGTCAGGCTGAGTTGAAGGGGGGGGTGGAGATGAAGATAAGCAGCGTTTCCGAGATGAGAAATCTGGACAGGACTGCCGTTGAGACCTTCGGCATAGGGGAAGAGCTGCTCATGGAAAACGCCGGAGGGGCAGTCTCTTCTCTTATCCATAGGGAGTGCGGCATAAAGGGAAAGAAGTTCATCCTTTTCTGCGGCATGGGGAATAACGGAGGCGACGGGTTCGTTATCGCAAGGAGGCTCCATTCAGACGGGGGGGAGGTAAAGGTCCTTATCCTTGGTGACAGGGAGAGGTACATGGGCGCCGCAAGGATGAACCTTGAGATTGTCTCAAGACTTGGGGTTCAGATCAGGGAGGTCGATTCCGTGGAGTCCGTTAAAAGGGACGTGCTTCACGCAGATACCCTTGTCGACGCCATCTTCGGCACGGGCCTGACCCGGGAGGTCACCGGCCTTTACCGTGAAATCATCCAACTGATCAATACCAGCGGCAAGACCGTGTTCAGCGTTGACATCCCTTCCGGGGTCACAGGTGACGGCGGCAAGGTCATGGGGGCCGCGGTAAGGGCCCACTATACCGTAACCTTTGGACTCCCCAAGGCGGGCAACATCCTGTTCCCTGGCCATGAGCTCTGTGGCAGGCTCTTTGTTTCCCATATCTCATTCCCACCGGCCATGTACGATTCCGATCTCCTCAGGGTAGAAATAAACCTGCCACCGGGGCTTCCACCCCGGGACAAGGACGGCCATAAAGGGAGCTTCGGCCAGGTCCTTTTTATCGCAGGGGCTGCCAGCTATTTCGGGGCCCCGTACTTTTCCGCCCTCTCTTTCCTCAAGGCGGGGGGCGGATATTCCCGGCTTGCGGCACCGGCATCCATTTTACCCCATATTGCAGGTGGGGGGAGTGAGATAGTCTTCCTGCCCCAGAAAGAGACGGCGGTTGGGAGCATTTCTCTTGAGAACAGGGACTTCCTCCTCGATGTGGCGGAAGAAATGGATATGGTTGTCCTGGGGCCGGGCATGTCGCTGGATCATGAGACCCAGGATCTGATCAGGTTGCTGGCAGGAGAGATCCCCTGTCCCCTCCTGTTGGACGGCGATGGGATCACCGCACTTTCCAGGGACCTGGAAATCCTGAGGAAGAGGAAGGCCGGTACGATCCTTACCCCCCATCCTGGAGAGATGTCCAGGCTCACAGGCATGAAAAGGGAGGAGATAGACACGGCCAGGATAGATACCCTTCAGCGGGCGTGCAGGGATCTGAACTCCTTTATGGTCCTCAAAGGGGGACGCTCCCTCGTGGGATTTCCAGATGAAAGGGTCTTTGTCAATATGTCGGGAAATCCTGGGATGGGAACCGCCGGTTCAGGGGACGTTCTGGCAGGGGTTGTGGCGGCCATGTACGGTCTCGGCCTTGACCTGGAGAGCGCTCTGCTCAAAGGGGTTTTCATGCACGGATTCGCAGGGGACCTGGCCGCGGCAAAAAAGGGTGAAGACGGGATAACCGCCCGTGATATTATGGAACATCTGCCCCTGGCCCTCAAGATGGACAGGGAGGGCCTGAGCCGGGCCTACTTGGAGCGATACCAAGGGGCAGAGATCATTTAGGACCGGACCTGGGATTTTTTCGAGCTGTGCGGTTAAGCTTAGTCCGTGGGGGCCTCTTTTCCAAAGGATGCAACAAAATATTCCATCACGACATGGAACGCCCCCTGTATTACAGCTTCGAAGCAGGCAGGGACCCGTACATGCTCCAACCGAGAGTATCTCCCGGGGCTCTCCCGTAGCTTATTTCAAGCGCATGCTGCCGTCCCTATAAAATGAGATAGGGTTTTGCGTCCTTTGGAAAAGAGGC
>DREN01000157.1 GCA_011051075.1 Deltaproteobacteria bacterium
CCCGGGCCGGTGTTCCCATTGTGGAGGACGCTGCCCATGCTCTGGGCACGCACTACTCAGGCACCCACGTGGGCAAGGGGGGGACGGCCATCTTCTCCTTTCACCCCATCAAGAATATCACCACCGGCGAGGGGGGAATGTTCTGCTCAGATGACGAACATATGCGGGATCGCATAAACCGCCTGAAGTTTCACGGTCTGGGGGTGGACGCCTACGACCGGCGCACCCAGGGCCGATCTCCCCAGGCCCAGGTTCTGGAGCCTGGGTACAAGTACAACATGACCGATATTGCGGCGGTTTTAGGTCTCGGGCAGTTAGCCCGCCTTGACGAGTTCATCAAAAAAAGGACCGCCCTTGCCCAAAGGTACCTTGAACTCCTGTCCGGTATTGATGAGGTTGTTCCGCTTTCGGTTCCCTCCGAGACCACCAGGCACTCCTGGCATCTTTTTGTAGTCCGCCTTGACACTGACCGGGCAGGGATCAGCAGGGATGAGTTCATGGATAAACTCAAAGGAAAAAACATAGGCACGGGTCTTCATTTCCGGGCGGTACACCTCCAGAAGTACTACAGGGAGGCAATGGGCATGGGGCGCGGGATGCTTCCCAACACCGAGTGGAACTCGGAGCGCATCTGTTCCCTTCCCCTTTTCCCGGATATGGGCATCGAAGATCTGGACGATGTAGTTGAGGCGATCAAGGAGATCCTGGCCCGGTGAGGTGTCAGTGACCGAAAAGACAATGGGAAAGGCACAATCAACAATCAGCAATCCACGGTCCACGGTCTCCGTGGTCATCCCGGTCTTCAACGAAGAGGAGAACCTGGAAGAACTCATTGATCGGTGCCTGAAGACCTGCACCAGGATGGGAAGGACCTTTGAGATCATCCTTGTGGATGACGGGAGTTCCGATGAATCCCGAAATATGATCAGGAGGGCCGCGGAAAAAAATCTTGGAGAAATAGTGGGGGTCCTCCTGAACAGAAACTACGGTCAGCATTCCGCTGTTATGGCCGGTTTGGCAGAGGCAAGGGGGGAGATCGTCATCACCCTGGACGCTGATCTCCAGAATCCGCCGGAAGAGATCGAAAACCTGGTCAGAAAGGCCGATGAGGGATTTGACGTGGTGGGATCGGTCAGGATGCACAGGCGCGACACCCTCTTCAGGAGGATCTCCTCCCGCCTGATAAACAGGGTGGTGCGCATGTCCACAGGTGTGGATATGCACGATTACGGGTGTATGCTCAGGGCCTATAACAGGCGGGTGGTTGACGCCATGCTCCAGTGCCATGAAAGGAGCACCTTCATTCCCGTGCTCGCCAACAGCTTTGCCGGACGTACGGCAGAGATACACGTAAAACACGCTGAGAGGTCGGCAGGCGACTCAAAGTACGGTCTTTGGAAGTTGATCAACCTGCAGTTCGATCTTCTGACCAGCATGACCACCTTCCCGTTGCGCCTCCTGAACCTCCTTGGCGTAATCATATCGGGCTTAGGCTTTGGATTCGGCATATTTCTCTTTATAATGAGGCTGGTTTACGGCCCGGACTGGGCCGCTGCCGGGGTGTTCACCCTCTTTGCCATCCTCTTCATATTCATAGGGGCCCAGTTCCTTGGGATGGGGCTGTTGGGGGAGTATATCGGCCGGATCTACAGTGATGTTAGGGCGCGGCCGCGCTACTTTGTGGAGAGCGTGGTGGGAAAAAGCGGTGTTGAGGAGAGACCCCAGGGGCAGGTAAGCCTGTTTCCGAAACAGAAGGCATGAGGTTTTTATAGATGAAAGCAGTGGTTTTAGCATATCATACCATTGGATGCAGGGGTATTGAGGCCCTTCTGAGAAACGGTTTTGAGATAGCGGCGGTCTTCACCCACAGGGATGACCCCGGGGAAAAGATCTGGTTTGAGTCTGTGGCCGAATTAGCCGCCTCCCGCAGGATCCCGGTCCACGCGCCGGAGGATATCAATCATCCCCTCTGGGTCAGGAAGATCAGGGAAATGGGGCCTGATATAATCTTCTCTTTCTACTACCGCAAGATCGTTGGGACCTCCATTCTCAAAATACCCCCTGCCGGGTGCCTGAACCTCCACGGCTCCCTCCTGCCCGTGTACAGGGGCAGGTGCCCCATCAACTGGGTCCTTGTGAACTGTGAAAAGGAGACCGGGATAAGCCTCCACCATATGACCCCCCGGCCCGACGACGGGGACATTGTCTCCCAGAGGCTCATTGAAATATCGGATGACGATACGGCCCGGTCCCTCCATGAGAAGATGGCGGCCGCAACCTCCCTCATGCTGGACGAGATCCTTCCCCTTATTATGGACGGGCGCGCGCCCCGCCAGCCCCAGGACCATTCCAGGGCCACGTACTGCGGGGGCCGCGGTCCGGAGGACGGCCAGATCCACTGGTCTGAATCCGCCACCAGGGTCAGGGGCCTTGTAAGGGCGGTGACCAGGCCATTTCCAGGGGCCTTCAGCCATATTGGAGACAGGAAGTGCTTCTTCTGGACGGTAACGGAGACCGAGGCGGATGAACAAGGATCAAGGCCCGGGACAATCCTTTCCGCAGACCCTCTTGTCATTGCCTGCGGCAGGGGTGCCGTGCGGGTTGACTTCGGGCAGACAGAAGAGGGCGTTTACATGAGCGGCTCCCAGCTCAGCGCCGAACTGGGCCTGGTAGAGGGGATGTGTTTTGGAGAAAAGGCAAGCCTCAGGGCAGAGACAACAAGGCAAAAAAGGGTCCTGATCCTGGGGGTTGACGGTTTCATAGGAAACGCCCTCAGTGAAAGGCTCCTTGAGAGCGGAAGGTATGAGGTCCACGGGATGGACCTGCGCTCCGACTATATTCAGCGCCTCCTAGGCAGACCCGGATTCCACTTTGATGAGGGTGATATTGCCATTCACAGGGAGTGGATCGAGTATCACATAAGAAAATGCGATATAGTCATCCCCCTCGTTGCCATTGCAACGCCCGTGGAGTACACCCGCAATCCCCTGAGGGTATTTGAACTGGATTTTGAAGAAAACCTCAGGGTGGTGAGGTACTGCGTCAAGTACGGCAAAAGGATCGTATTCCCCTCCACCTCCGAGGTGTACGGCATGTGCGAGGACGGGGAGTTTAACGAAGACGAATCAAAGCTGGTGTTGGGCCCGATCCGCATGCAGCGGTGGATCTACTCCTGCTCAAAACAGCTCTTAGACAGGGTTATCTGGGCCTACGGGGCCCAGAAGGGCCTGCGGTTTACACTGTTCAGGCCCTTCAACTGGATCGGTCCCAGGCTGGACAACCTCATGTCGGCGCGCATCGGCAGTTCGCGGGCCATCACCCAGCTTATCCTGAACCTGGTTGAGGGTGCCCCCATTCAACTCGTTGATTCGGGGAACCAGAAGAGGTGTTTTACCGATGTCTCCGATGGCGTGGAGTGCCTGTTCAGGATCATAGAGAACAAAAAGGGTGTGTGTGACGGCAGGATAATCAACATCGGCAATCCGGAAAACGAGGCCAGCATAAGGGATCTTGCAGAACTCCTGGTCTCCAAGTTCATGGAGCACCCCCTGCGCGGGAAATTCCCCCCCTTTGCCGGGTTCAGGGAGGTCGAGAGCAGGACCTATTACGGTGAGGGGTACCAGGACATGGATCGCCGCAAGCCGAGCATCAAAAATGCCAGGCGGCTGTTGAACTGGGAACCTGCCGTTCCGCTTGAACAGTCCGTGGAAAAGACCCTGGACTTCTTCCTGCGGGAGGCCATAAGGTGCGGAGAGTTCGAGATCATGGGCGGCGAATCGCTGGTGTGCTGATATAGCCTTTAAGATGATGTTTTTGGGGTACACCTATCCATTGCCATAAAGAGAAAACTGAGGTTCATTGAGGCGAGATACTGGTCCCGCCACGGGCGGGACTGGGTACTGGGTACTGGTTTCTGGATATCTGTGAGGAATCACCCCTTTTTTCATCAAGCATCCAGGATCAATCAGATAACACCTCCGCGGACGATTTGAGCCGTGGGATAGCTGCCCCAAAATATTTTTCTAAAATAGTATAACCCTTGTCAGGGACTCCCATGCGTATAGGCCTGAGGATCGACGTTGATACCTTCAGGGGGACAAAGAGGGGCGTGCCCGCCCTGTGCAGGCTCCTGGCCGATCACGGGGTTTCAGCCTCGTTCTTCTTTTCTGTGGGTCCGGACAATATGGGCCGCCACCTGTGGCGCCTGATCCGGCCCGCCTTTTTTCTGAAGATGCTCAGGACAAGGGCATCGAGCCTTTACGGGTGGGAGATCCTGTTCCGGGGGACCCTCTGGCCGGGACCCCTGATAGGCCAGAGACTGGGCCACATAATCCGCTCTGCCTCTGATGCCGGGCACGAGGTGGGGCTCCACGCCTGGGATCATCACCGCTGGCAGGCCAGGGTTGAAGGGATGGGGCACGAAGAGATCTATCACTCTCTAAACCGGGGGTTCACCCTCCTCAGGGAGATCACGGGACGCCCACCATCCTGTTCCGCGGCTCCCGCCTGGAAGTGCAACGATCTGGTCCTCGTGGAGAAGGAAAAATTTCCCTTCGCCTATAACAGTGACTGCAGGGGGGAGGAGGTCTTCTACCCCGTGGTGCGTGAAAAGGCCCTTGCCCAACCCCAGATCCCGGTCACCCTTCCCACCTACGACGAGGTGATCGGGCGTGGCGGTATAACAGACACGAACTATAACGCATATATCCTATCACTCATCAGCCCTGAAAGGCTCAACGTCCTGACCGTGCACGCGGAGGTGGAGGGTATTTTGTGCCTTGAGATGTTCAACCGCTTTCTCGAGATGGCGCGCTCCATGGGGGCCAGGCCGGTGCCTCTCGGGGATCTGCTGGCCCATGCCCGGGAGATCAGACCGTGCCCCATGGTGGCAGGCGAAATCCAGGGCAGGGAGGGCTGGGTCTCCTGCCAGGAAAGGGTCAAACGGGAAGTCCGGCCATGAAGAAGTCGTCCCTTGCTCTGACAGCCCTCTTTCTCTTCATATACATCCTGCCCTTGGGGATGCGGCCCTTTACCGTCCCTGACGAGTCGCGCTACGCAGAGATCCCCCGTGAGATACTTGTCACCGGAGACTGGGTGGTGCCCCGCCTGAACGGGCTCAGATACTTTGAAAAGCCAGTGTTGGGTTACTGGCTCAACGCCCTGTCCATAGCCCTGTTGGGCGAGAACACCTTTGCCATGCGTCTCAGCTCGGCCCTGGCAACGGGCATATCGGCCCTGATGGTCTTCTTTATCCTGCGAAGATTCGGAGGAGGGACACGGGTGGGCATGGTGGGGGCCGCGGCCTATCTCACCTCTTTGCTGGTCTTTGCCCTTGGGGTCATAAACATCCTGGACAGCATGCTTTCCATGTTCCTCACCGGGGCCCTGGTTTCCTTTTTTGCGGCCTACAGGAGACAGGGACCGGCAAGGTTCATTTTCCTTGCCCTTTTCGGATCTTTCTGCGGACTTGCATTCCTGGTAAAGGGATTCCTGGCCTTTGCGGTGCCTGTCATCACCATCGTCCCTTTCATGATCTGGGAACGCCGGTTCATCTGGTTCTTCAGGCTCCTGTGGGTCCCGCTCTTGACACTGCTCCTGGTCACCCTTCCATGGGCAATCATGATTCATATAAGGGAGGGCGATTTCTGGAACTACTTCTTCTGGACCGAGCATATTAAGAGATTTTTTTCTCCCATCCCCGGGCAGCACCAGAAGCCCTTCTGGTACTTTATCCCCGTTCTTGCGGGTGGGGCCCTGCCGTGGACCTTTACCGTGCCCGCTGTTCTTTCAGGGATCAGGGACCAGGGCCTTGGCAGGGACCCGCTTGTGCGCTTTGCTCTGTGCTGGTTCATCTTTCCCTTTCTCTTTTTTTCGGCCTGCGGGGGTAAACTGATCCCCTATATACTTCCCTGCTTTCCGCCCCTTGTCATCGTTATTGCCATCGGTCTTGAGAGCTGTCTTGAAAGGGGCCGTGTCAGGGCCTTCAACCTCTCCGCTCTGCTTCTCGCCATGGTCACAGGTGGGGCCGCGGTGGTCCTCGCGGTTACCCAGATCATCGATCTTCCCGGGTTCAGGGCCTACGGCCCGCAGGAAATCTGGAAATGGATGGTGGCCACGGCAGGCCTCATGGTCTGGGGAGGCGCTTTACTGTTATCCTCCTTTTGGTCTGACACTGGGAAGAAGCTGGCCCTTTTCGTGGCAGGCCCCCTGGTCCTCCTTGCCAGTGTGAACTTCATCGTGCCGGACAGGGTGATGGAAGAAAAGGCGCCCGGGGCATTGCTCGAGCGTAACAGGCATCTAGTCAACCCTCGGACACTGGTCGTCTCGGACGAGTACCTATTTCACGCGGTCTGCTGGACCTTCAGGAGGAGTGATGTTTACCTCCTTGAAAGAAGCGGTGAGCTCAGGTACGGGCTTGATCATGATGAATCAGGCCATTTACGCCTGTTAACCGTGGAAGGGCTCAGAAAAATTGTGGAAGGGAGCCGCGGCAGGACCCGGGTCGCACTCATAACCGAAGAGAAGCGCTGGAGGGAGTGGAGGGACCTGTTGCCCGAGCCTGAAATTGAGGAGAGGGACAACGGGTTTGTGTTTGTCATATTCTGAGGATTCAGCGGTTTACGTTTATCATCAGATAGATCCCCACAAAGAAAAAAATGCCGTTTGCCAGCCAGGCCGAAACAAGGGGGGGCAGAATCCCGGCAAACCCCAGGGTCCTTGAAAGCCCCAACACCAGGAGGTAGGCAAAGCAGAGCACGATCCCCAGGGAGACGGCCACAGGTGTGCTCACCTGCCTTTTCCACAGGGCAACGGGAATCCCCAGGAGGGCCATGATCAGGATGACGAATGGAAAGGCGATCTTTATGTTGATATCCACAAAATACCTGGTGGCATCGTAACCCTCGTCCCTCAGTCTCTCGGCAAACCGCCTGAGCTGCTCATACCCCATCTCTTCCGGCTCCCTCTCCACCCTTACGAAGTCCTCGGGCCTCTCCGGGAGCCTCAGATCAAGCCCTTTGAACCGGGTCATCTTGTAGGTTCCGTCCCTGTCCAGGTCCTGGCTAATACCCTCTCTGACCTGCCATACCCCGTTCTTCCACCTTGCCGACCTTGCGTCTATCCTCCTGATCAGATGAAAAGAGGAATCAAAGAAGTAGAAAGTAGGTTCCACCATGATCTTTTTCACGTTATTGAACTGCTTTATCCAGTAGATGGAGTTTTTTCCCTTGTGCCAGATATGGTTGCGGCCGTGAAAACTGGCCTGTCTTTCCTTTTTCACGTCTATCCTCCATATGTCGTTGGCCTTGGAACTGGTTATGGGGACAATGACCTCTGAAAACAGGAACAGGCCCACGGAGAGGAACATGGTCGCTATGACGATGGGTTGGGAGATCTTCCACACGGTAGCCCCACAGGCCTTGAGCGATATAATCTCGTTGTTCTTCTGCATCAGGCTGAACATGACGATTACCGTGGTGAGGGTGGCCGCAGGCAGGATCTGGACCGCTATAGATGGTACCTTGTAGGCAAAGTAGGCGAACATCACGCTGCCGGGGGAGCCCGCCTTTATGAAGTCGTCGATCCCGCTGGCAAAGTCTATCATAAGATAGATGGCGATAAAAACGGTCTGGAATATGATCAGGAGTTTGAAAAACTCCCTGATGAAGTATCGCGCCAATACACCCATATCCCTTAAACCTCTGCCAGATGGCTTATCGTGTAATCAGTTTACCGCCCCCAGGGTCCCCATCGCTCCCCTGGATGATCGGGGGCCCGGGCCGGCCTTGGGCAGGAGGAGGAGGGGCGGCGGTGTTACGGCCCTGTCCGGCCATGGTACAAGTCCTGTGACCAAGAAGAATTCGTCGTTTCCCACCATCACGTTGGTGCTGTTGGCGGCCACAGGACGAAAGATGCCCCAGGTCTTCACCCTGGGCCAGTCGCCCGGCCGCAGGTTCACAAGGAGAGGTCCCTCCCGGGCAAGTCGTTTAAGGCCCTCCTCACCCTTAAGAAAGAAATCGCTGTGATCCCCCTGGGCGCTCCCGAACTTGAGTTCGCCCGTGTTGTCAATCAGGATTGTCCGCCGTTTTGTATAGAAACTCAGGCCCTGGTCGTAGTTCCGCCACTCGGCCACCTTTACGGAGGCCGGAAGGGGGCCGGGCATGGCCTTTATGAATCCCCCCACCTTTCTGTACTTGGCCACCACAGGAACGATCATGACCATGGTGGGGATAAGGGCCACAAGGACGAGGCCCGTGGCATAGGGAAGGAGCCTCTGCCTGAAGACCGAAACGGCCAGTATCACGGCCCCGAACAGAAGGGCGCTCTGGGCGGCCCTGACCGGCCATAAAAGCGCCTCATAGGGGAGCATCTCCTGGGCCCGGGCGTAGTAGGCGATGACGGGAACAGGGATCAGGAGAAAACCCGCTGTAATGCCGGCACACCAGCGGGCAGATCTCCCTGTCAGTGTCCCGCCTGTCACATACCGGGCCAACAGGATGGCCGTGGCCGGGTAGGCCGGGAGGATGTAGGGGACCAGTTTGCTCCGGCTCAGGCTGAAAAGTCCCACAACGGCCAAGGCCCAGATGACCAGGAACAGGACCTTTTCAGGTTCGCCCCTCTTTGGGTCTCCGGCCCTGGCGTGGAAGGGATCTTCGCCTCTTCCCGGCCCCTTCCACGGGAACCTGACATACCCTGCCGCATACTTGATCGCCTTTGCCATGGCCGGGAAAAAAAGGGCGGTCCAGAACAACATGCCCGGCGGGAAGATTACCAGGAAAAACCAGAAGGGTTTTGAGTGTTCCTCGCTCACCAGACGACCAAAATGCTGCACCACGAAGTAGAAGTGGAAGAACTCAGGGTTGCGGTAACTTACAATCAGGTGCCACGGGAGCACTACGATGAAAAAGATCAGTATCCCGGGAAGCCACTCCATGCCCCTCAGCACCTTGAAATTCCCCGTAGCCAGTATAAAGGAGGAGAGGATCAGGCCGGTTAGGGCCATTGCCGCGATCCCCTTGGTCATGCAACTAAGACCGAGGCCCGCCCAGGCAGCCCAGAACCATAGCCGCCTGGGCCATGGTCGGGGAGAGGCATAACCCAGCCACCAGGCCCCCCACGTGGCCGTAAGCAGGAGGCTGAAGAGACCGTCTATGATGGGCATGCGGGCCAGTATCAGGGGAATCAGGCTGGTCAGGTACACCCAGCCGGCCATCAAGCCGGCCCGCATCCCGAACATGCGTCTCCCAAGCCCCATTACCAAAAAGACCGTCAATAGACCGGCAAGGGCGGGCACCAGACGGACCGCCCATTCCTTTTGCCCGAAGAGGGCCATTGAGCCTGCCACCGCCCAGTAG
>DREN01000095.1 GCA_011051075.1 Deltaproteobacteria bacterium
ATCTATAATCTGGTATATCTCTGAGAGTTCCCGGCTGTCAGAGGCCCGGAAGTATCGCCCGCCCCCGATTTCAGCCACCTTTTTCAGGGTCTTTTCATCCAGGTCCACCTGCTGGTGAACAAGGCGGGTTCCAAGGGTGGTCCTGATCCTGAAGGGTGCGGGTCCCTTGCCCCCGACCCCGATGGTGTAGATCTTCACCCCCAGGGCCCGCACCGCCTCGGCAGCCGCCACCGGCGTGATCTCCCCCGCGTTACTCCTCCCGTCGGTCAGGAGGATCAGGATCTTTGATTTGGCCTTCAGGTCCTTGAGCCTTTTTCCCCCGATGGCAATGGCGGAACCGATGGCCGTACGGTCTCCGGCCATGCCGATCTTCATCTTCTCCACCAGCCCTAACAGAAGGCCCTTGTCAACGGTCAGGGGCGACTGGGTAAAGGCATCCTCCCCGAAGACCACCAGGCCTATCCGGTCCGTGGTCCTCTTTTTGATAAAATCGGTCACCACCTTTTTGACGGCGGTCAGCCTGGTTACCGGCCTCTGGTCCAGCTTGAAATCAAGCGCCTCCATTGATCCCGAGGTATCAACGCACAGCACGATGTCCACGCCAGGGGACCGGACATCCCGGGAGACGTTGTAGAGCTGGGGACGGGCCGCGGCCAGGACCAGGAGCACAAGGGCACACACCCTCAGGATCAGGGGGATCTTTGCCGCAAACGGGCTGCCCCCCCCGGCAACAAGGGCCATCTTCGAGGCCATGGAGTGTGTAATGCCCGGGGGTCTCCTCAGTAGGGCAAAGACAAACCATCCCGCCGCAACAGGTACAAGGAAGAGCAGGATGGGATAGGCGAACCTGAACATCATCTGTCCCCCTCCCCAGACCCGTTCCGCAGGGCCGGGCCAGTCGGGTCGGCCCTGGAGCCTGTCCCCCCGCCCTCCCCCGGAACTTCAAAGGCTGCGCAGGTTCTTTCGATATAGAGAAGGGCCTCCTCTATCTGTTCATCCTTTCTGGCCTTCATGGGCCGCAGATCCGCGAACTTCACAAGGTCCGCGTGCCTGAGCAGGGGCAGAAGCCGCCTGTCCTCCTCTTCCCTTAGGGCGAGGGCGATCTCCTCGGTGGTGTACTCTGCGGCGGGAAATCCCCTGAGCGCCTCCATATAGCGTCTCATGATCTGGGAAAGCCGGAAGTAAAACTCCTTGACACGGCCCTTTTCAAAGAGCCCGAGGGATTTCAGTTCTTCGATCTCCCTCATGGCCACCTTATGGGGGGGATCGTGGTCAATAATCTTAAGCCCTGTTACACGGCGCTTTTTCAGCCAGAGGAAAAGGACCACGCCGGCTGCGCAGACCAGCACAAGACCGATCAGCCACGGAACATACCCTATTAGCCTGGACTTGGTGGGGATAATCCCCCTGATGGGTCTCAGCCTGGCCTCCTCGGGCTTTTCCCCCAGGTTGGAGATGACCGTCAGCTCAACGGGGTCTGCCCTGAGGAGCCCTTCCTCCCCATCCTCACTTAGATAACCAAGGGTGATGGGCCCGGTCCTGAACCGGCCGATACGGTCCACCAGGAGAGTCACCCTGATCTCTCCCGGTGCTTTCTTCCGGTCCAACACGGTAAGGCCCTCGAGCCCCCCTATGGGAGGGTCGGGGGGAAGGTGTGCCTTTTCGGGCAGATGATAGCGGAGGGTCAGGGTTGCCATGCCACCCACCGGGGCAGAGGGGGGTTCGAGGCCCGCGGTCAGCCGCCCCGGGACCTCGTCCGTCTCTGCCGCTGCAACCGGCAGACAGGCAAAGAGAAGAGCGCACAGGAAAGCGGCCCATCTCCCTGTCATAACCTGCGTCTCCTCATCTCAAAGAGCCTGGCAAGGGGTTCGACCACCGGCCCGTCCGTTGTAAGCTCCACGTGGTCAACACCCGCCCTGCTGAAAAGCTCCATCAGATACTCCTCCTGCTCCCTTGTGTAGGCACGCCACCTCTCCCTGAACCGCCTGCTCCTGCTGTTGATGAGGACCCTCTCCCCGGTCTCCGGGTCTCTGAGGAGCACCAGCCCCACCTCGGGCAGGGCCTCCTCCGCAGGGTCGGTCACCCTGATAACCGTGAGGTCATGCTTCTTGGCCGTGAGTCTGAGCGATTTTTCAAACCCCGTGTCCATGCAGTCTGAAATGAGAAACAGGATCGTGTGGCGCCTGGCCACCCTGTTCAGGTAGGTCAGCACCCCATCTATGTTCGTGCTCAGGTCCACAGGCTCATAGGTAAAGATCTCCTTGATCAGCCGCCACACATGGGAGGCCCCCTTCTTGGGCGGGATATACTTCTCAACCCTTGAACTGAAGAGGATGGCCCCCACCTTGTCGTTGGTGCGGATGGCCAGAAAGGCCAGCATGCCGGCCACCTCTGCTAGGAGTTCCCGTTTGAACTTCTCCCTGGTTCCGAACAGGTGGGAGCCCGATATATCGAGGATAAGGATAACGGTCAGCTCTCTCTCCTCGTGAAAAACCTTGACAAAGGGCCTGCCAAAGCGGGCAGACACGTTCCAGTCAATGGTCCTGATGTCGTCCCCCAGCTGGTACTCCCTCACCTCGGCGAACTCCATCCCCCTCCCCTTGAAGGCACTCTCATACTGGCCGGCAAAAAGGTCGCTGGCCAGGCGCTTGGTGGTGAAGTGAAACCTCTGAATCTTCCTGTACAACTCCTCGGAGAGCATATCAGGGGACCTCAATACGTTCCAGCAGCCTCTTTATGAGATCGTCGGTACTCAACTCCTCCGCCTCTGCCTCGTAACTGAGGATGATCCTATGCCGCAACACGTCAGGGGCCATGGCCTTCACGTCCTGGGGCGTCACATAGCCACGGCCGTTCAAAAAGGCGTGGGCCCGTGAGGCAAGGCCCAGCCAGATAGAGGCCCTGGGGGAGGCCCCGTAGCTGATCATGGGTGAAATATCAAGACCAAACGCCTCAGGGTTTCGCGTGGCCATGTTAAGCCGCACAATATAGTCCATTATGCGCTCCTCCATGTGGATGGCCCTCATGGTCAGACCGGCGGACTGGATCTGGGCCACATCCACCACACCCTCCACCTCATCGGCCACCCCCCTGTACACCCTCTCCATGATCTCCTTTTCCTCCTCTGCCGAGGGGTATCCGACCTTGATCTTGAGCATGAACCGGTCGATCTGGGCCTCTGGAAGGGGATAGGTCCCCTCCTGCTCAATGGGGTTCTGGGTGGCAAGCACCAAAAATGGCCTTGCCAGGGGAAAGGTGATCTCGCCTATGGTGATCTGGTGCTCCTGCATGGCCTCCAACAGGGCGCTCTGTACCTTTGCGGGGGCCCGGTTGATCTCGTCTGCCAGGATGATGTTGTGAAAGATGGGTCCCTTTTTTATCTCAAAGGTGGCCGTGTCGGGCCGGTAGAACTGGGTGCCCAGGATATCCGCCGGCAGGAGATCCGGGGTAAACTGTATCCTCTGAAAGGTGGTGTTGATGGTGGCTGCAAGGGCCTTGACCGCAGTGGTCTTTGCAAGGCCGGGAAGCCCCTCCAAGAGGAGATGCCCATCGCACAAGAGCCCGATGAGCATCCTTTCTATGAGGTTTCTCTGGCCCACGATCACCTTTTCAATCCCTGCCATAACCTGCCTGAGGACCAGGCTCTCCTTTTCAACTCTCTGGGTGATTTCCTGTATATCCATGAATGATCTTCCTCCTGGGCGTCTCCGGATAGACCGAAGCCCCGGTCGTGTTTCACAAAATAGTGCCGATTTCATTCGCATATGCCCGGAATGAACGGTCAGACCTTCCAGATTTGTAAGGTTCTGTGAATATAGCCACCATATTGCTCTTTTCAAGATGATTTTTGGTTTGAGGGGGCACCATACCCATGGATCCCCTGGGAGGCAAATCGGGCTCCTTTTGCATCCTGATACTCATCGGGCCCAACATCAGGCCTGCAGCAGAACAGGTCATACCACCTGTGGGCGCGACTTCAGTCGCACAGAAAACAACCGCCTCCGCCCTGCCCCAAATGTGCGGCTCAAGCCGCACCTGCCCTGATGTTCTAATGGCATTTATAGAGGGTAGGTGCCAGATATGGTATCATATCAGGTAGCTGGCAGGAATTGGGTAATGCTTTCAGGGAAGGGGAGCAGATGCCGGGCAGCAGCCTTATTCGCCATGCAGGATGTGACCCCTGAGCGCCCACGGCGGGTTCATGCGACAGGGTCTCCTCCCAAGCTGTCCGGCCTGAGAAATGGTGAAGGGTCTTTCAGAGCATGAGGTCATCAAGACCCAGAGCGCTCAGTGCGTTCTTCGTGGGTACGCCGTCAGAATCCCAGCCTCTCAACTCATAGTACTCGTTCAGCATTTGCTGAAGCTCCTGTGGTTTTGTCCTGAGACCCTTTGAATTTCCAGACGGGATCTCTTCGTGCAGGAAACGTGGTGGAAGCCTGTCATCACTTCTCCGCAGGCCTTCCCGGCAGTTAAAAAGCCTTTCCATCATGTGTATACGGCAGCCTACCTGGACAAGATCTTCCAGGGTCAGATCCCAGCCGGTGGTACGGTTGATCTGGTCTGCATGCTCCTGGGACAAGGCAAATCCGAAGACCCCTTCACAGAAACTGCACACGATGAGAGAGTCACGAACCGCGGACCAGTTGGCGGTATCATAGGCCATTTTCGCCTTTCCCTGGATATTAAGTCTCTTTTCCCGGTCAAGCCTGTATTCCAGGCTGGGTCGTGAATCATGATGCGTCCCTCCCCGTGGAGATACGGCGTAACCGATTCCCATGGTCTTGAGCGCCCTGGCAGAATGACCGGGAGGCTCCAGCCCCCGGATGTGACAGGCGAACCTGTCCGCGCCCTGAGCGATCTCCCGGGCCATCGCCTCCACGCCCCGGGCAATAAAATCACCAAAGCCTTCCTTTTTTGCCACAAGATGGGCGCATATGGGAAGGATTTCACCCCTTCCAAAACTCAGGTCCAGACCTCCGGTATCTTTTGTGGATAGCAGACCTCTCTGAAAACACTCCATAAGAAATGCCAGAGAAGAGCCAAAGGATATGGTATCGATCCCGTAATCGTCGCAAAGCCTGTCCGTCTCAATAATGATATCCAGATCATCCACATCGCAGTTGGAGCCCAGTGCGTAGAGAGTCTCATATTCAGGTCCCTCCGTCATTACCGGAGAAGACTTCCTGGACGACACTACCCTGGTGCACCCTCCCATGTTGCAGGCGAAGCAGGCCGCGTTGCGCACGAAATGTTCTTTCAGGATACGTTCCGCACTGATTCTGTCCACCTTTTCCCAGGTCTCCTGCTGCCAGTTGCGGGTTCCCATACCCCCAACTGTATTGATGGCCTCGACGAGAAAAGGGGTCCCCTTGTCGGGAAAGCCCTTAAGGCCCAGAAACTGGTCTTTCCTTTCCACATAAAACCTCAAGAGCCCGTTCATATCCGCCACCCGGATATCCCCTGAGCCCCTGACAGAGACGGCCTTCAGGTTCTTGGAGCCCATGACAGCACCGGTTCCTCCTCTGCCGGCCGCCCTTGTGCCGCAGATACAGCAGGCCATGGAGACCATATTTTCACCGGCAGGCCCGCAGCAAAGGGTGCTGATCCCTTTCCCCAGCCTGTGAACGAGCAAGTCCTGTGTCTCTTTGGTGGTCTTTCCCCATAGATCACCGCAGGGGATGATGGAGACATCTTCGTCATCAAAGAAGAGAACCACCGGGCGACTGGATTTTCCTGTTACCACGACCATGTCCCTTCCTGACTGTTTGAGCCTGGAACCGAAATCGCCCCCGAAATAGCTGTCCATGAAATAGCCGGTCAGGGGGGACCTGGTGACAATGCCTGCCCGTCCGCTTCCGTGGGCCAGGGTCCCGTTAAGGGGCCCAGTGCAGATGATAAAGGCGTTCTCATCTCCCAGGGGATCGGCTCCAGCCGGGACCTCCTCCAGCAAGGCCCTCACCGCGAATCCGTTACCTCCCAGATACTTCTTGGCGAAATCCTCTGTGAAAGTCTCATGCCGGATCTTCCCTGAGCTCAGATTCACATGGGTGATCCTGCCGGCATACCCGTTCATGCTCCCACCTCCTCCACACTCAGCGCTTGTCTTGGACAGGCTTCAACGCATTTTTGAACCTTGCCTCCCCCGCACAAGTCACACCTGAATATGTACTCATAGTCAGGGTGCACAAATATTGCTTCATAAGGACATGCATCCATGCAGAGCCGGCATCCATCGCATCTCCTCCTATGGAACCGGACTACCCCCCTTTCTTCATCCACGTAGAGGGCCCCGGTGGGACACGCCCTGACGCAGTCGGCATCGTACTCCTGGCGACATATATGGGCCCTGAATTCCCCATACCATCCCAGGGACTCAATGCGCAGGTTCGCCTTGAGGGGGTTGAATACCTTCTGCCAGGTGCCGGAACAAACAAGCTGGCAGATCTGACAACCCACACATTTTTCCTTATCGAACGCAAGGTATCTCATTCTGTGTATCTCCTGGTCGCGCGGGCTTCTGTCGGGCCGACTATCCAACAGGCCTGAAAGACCTCCCTGCTAACCTTTCACGGATTTAGTGTGCGGGGATGGGGACGTTGTGTTGCGAGTCTGATTATGTTGCGTGACTGGAGAGAGGTGAGGGTGCGGTACCCCGCCATAAGGGACGTCCTTAAATACTAAAACAACTCAACCTACCAGACGATAGCCTTCCTTTTTCGCTACCATCTCTCCTCTTTTTACTGCACAACTCACCGCGGTAAGTGTCATGTCAAGTTATTTGATTAGTTAACGACGGCCCCTTTAATGGTGTGGCCGATGCAAAGCAATCCTTTTTTGCCCATGGCGGTGTCACCCCTCCAGGCTCAGCCGGCCTCCCGGAGAAGGGCGCAGATATCATGACCGAAAAGCCTTACCTGCCATCTTCTGATCCCTTTGATCCCTGCCATCTCCTGAGGCCTTCCAGGGTTTGCCACGGCAGTGGCCTCTATCTGGGCGTTGGTAGAGATTACAGAAGGATCCACCCCCCACTCCTCGCCGAGCCGATCGCGCCATATCTTTAATCTCTTTACCCTGCGGGCCTCTTTTGGTTTCAGCCTGTGCCACGGTTTTTTCGGGAAGAGGGGGAGCATGGACTCGGGAAGGTCCATGCCCTCCCTGACCCCCTTGATGATGGATTGTCCCATGCGGTCTATGGTCTTGGAACTGAGCTCTTTGACACGGGCAAGATCGGCCAGGGTCAGGGGTTTCATCTGTGCGATCTCCATGATGGGCCTGTTACCAAGGACCTTGAAGTGGGGGCAGTCCCTCTGACGGGCCAGGCGGTCCCGCAGGTGAAGGATCTTCTCCAGAACGGCAAGGCTCCTTTGATCAAGCCCTGCCGCACCTTTGAAGGTGGAAAAGAGGGATCCGTTTCCCGCACTGTTCGGCCGGACCATGCTCAGCAGTTCACACTCCTCTTCCACGCAGAAAAGCCGCCCCTTTTCCATGAGTTCTTTCTCAAGGATTTCGGCCAGGGGAATGAGATGACAGGTATCCTGGACCCCGTACTGAAGCATGGGTTCGGGGAGAGGCCTCTTGGACCAGTCCTTTTTCTGATACCTCTTGTCGCTTGAAACCTGGAACTGGTTGTAGAGGAGGCTGGCAAGGCCCGTTTCCCTCATCCCCAGGAACCTGGCGGCGATTTGTGTGTCGAACAGGGAATGGACCTCTATACGGAAGTCCCTGTACAGGGAACGCATATCGTAGTCTGAGCCGTGAAAGATCTTACGGATACCCCTGTGGGCAAACACAGGGGCAAGGGCCGAAAGGTCATTGACCGACAGGGGATCCACGATCAGGTTCAGGGTACGCGTGGATATCTGGATGAGGCAGACCTTTTCCTGATAGTGGAACATGGAGTCCGCCTCAAGGTCCACACCGATGGCCGGTTCTTTCTCAAGTAGTACAGGCAGTTCACGCAGATCTGTATCATTTTCAATAAGCGTGTATTCAGGGGAATTATGATCCTTCATCTCTTATTTCCAAATATTTTAATCAAATTCGCACACCCATCGTCCCTTTTGACACCCGGGCCTATCTCTTCAATCACACCGGGCGTCTCATGACCCACAACAATGGGTAACTGAATACGGGTTTCCCCGCGCATCTGATGAAGATCCGTGTGGCAGAAACCGGTATAGACGTGTTTTATGAGGAGCTCCCCCCGCCCTAAGAGGATACGGTTCCAGTCCCTCTATGGTCAACGGTCCCTTAAACGCCCTTAAAACCGCAGCCCCAATTTTCATGGCAGTACTCCTCGTATGGCTTTCTTTTTATCTCGGTCCATGTGCATGTCAAATACACGGCTATATGAAGGCGAAGGTTCAGGGCATGGCAGGAAGAATTGTGAAATGCTTTACATGATCAGGTCTATAGATGTTGAAATCCCTGTGGTCCAGGGTGAGGATCTTTTCAACCTTTCTATGTTCTGCGACGGCAACCAGGGTCCCGTCTGCGAGGTCCATTGGCAAATCGCTGTACTTTTTCATAAGGATCCGGCAACGTTCGCATAATTTGGCATTTAGGGTCAAGATGTCCATGCCCCCTCTCATAATAAATTCCCACAGGTTGTCCTGGGCCTTCCACGAAAATCCAAGGAGATAAAATGCCTCGGTAAGCACTGCCCATGTGGTACCCAGGGGTTGGTTTATGCCTTTAAGTGTTTTCAGGCAGAGACGGTGATAGTCATCCGAAGCGTCGAAAAAAGCCACAATAGGACCCGTATCAATCAGAATCATGATTTCTGCTGAATGCCTCTCTCAAGATTGTTTCACCATCTTTGGCAAGATTGCCTTTCCCGCTAAACTCCTCTCCAATTAGATCTTCAATCAGATCGTAAGGCTTTTTGGCCTTTTTCTCCAACGTCCTTTGGCAGAATTCGCGGATTGAGGCCTTCAGGATTTCGGTCCTGGTTGTATTCAAGGCTGCCGCAGTCTTAAATAGAAGTTCTTCTGTCTCTTCATCCAATCTGGCGCTTATTGGCATCTTTTCGACCTCCCTCTTGCGACTGTATTGTACAAATTGTATTACAGATCTACGTTCATGTCAATATAAAGGGTAATCATTAACAGAACGTTGAAAGTGGAAAATAGAAATCTAAAATTCGTCCTCCAACACCACTTCGTTTTTCAATGAGGATGAGGTGGTATATAGCGTTTAAGATAATATTTTTGGGGTACACCAATCCATTGCCATAAAGAGAAAACCGAGGTTCATTGAGGTCAGATACTGGTTTCTGGATGCTGGATGTCTATAA
>DREN01000300.1 GCA_011051075.1 Deltaproteobacteria bacterium
CAACCTTTCTGATCCCCCTTGACAGGGCCAGCCTGCCGATTGCCTCACCAACTACTGCGGCACCCTTCTTGTTTCCACCGTCTTTTCCGATCTTGTCCCGAAGATCTTTCGACAGGGAAGATGCCTCTGCCAGGGTCCTGCCCGCTGAATCGTCTATGATCTGGGCATATATATGTTTACTGCTCCTGAAAACCGATAAACGGGGTTGCTCAGGGCTGCCCTTGACCTTCTTACGCACCCTTTTCTTCCTTCTAAGCCTTCTCTCTGTTCTACTGACAGCACCCATTTCCGAACCTCTTGAGCCTTTATCGGCAACCTTTAATGCCGCTAATATCGCTGGTCAAAACCTGTAAAAATCCGCATCCTGCCTATTTGGCAGCTCCGGCCTTCCCCGCCTTTTTCCTGATTGTCTCATCGGAATACTTGATCCCCTTACCCTTATAGGGCTCTGGCGGTCTGAGCCCCCGGATCCTTGCGGCTGTCAAGCCCACAAGCTCCTTGTCAATCCCGCTTAGCACAACCTTGCTCTTTTCAATCCGGGCATCGATTCCATCCGGAAGCTGGAAGTCAATGGGGTGGGAATACCCAAGGTTGAAGACCGCTGTCCGGCCCTTTAGCTCCGCCCTGTATCCGACCCCTACGATCTCAAGGGCCTTTTCAAACCCCCTTGTGACCCCCGTCACCATATTGTAAACAAGGGCACCAAAGAGACCGTGAAGAGACCTTGCATCCCTCGATTCATCGGCAGCGTGGAGTAAAATACTGTTTTCCTCCCTGCTGACCGATATCTTGGGGTGAATACGCCGTTTGAGTTCACCTTTGGGCCCTTTCACACTGAGAAGGTCACCCTCGATCTTCACCTCCACATTATCCGGAACTGGAATAGGCCTTTTGCCTATGCGTGACATTCAGGACCTCCACCTTATCTCCTCCCGCATGAGGCGGGATCTATTCGTTTACCAAACAGCACAGAGAATCTCTCCACCCACTCCGATCTTTCTGGCCTCGTTGTCCGTCATAAGGCCCTTTGATGTGGAGAGGATATTAATGCCGTATCCGTTTAACACCTTTGGAATCTCGTCTTTTCCAGCATAGACCCGACAACCCGGCTTACTAACCCTCTTTATCCCTTCGATGATTGATACGCCATCCTTATCGTATTTGAGAAAGATCCTTATGAATCTGTGCTGACCATCGGAAATTATTCTGAAGTTCTTAATATATCCTTCAGATTTCAAAACTTTGGCCACATTTATCTTTAATTTGGAACTGGGGATATTTACCAGCTCATGTGATGCCCTCTGGGCGTTCCTAATCCTTGTTAACATATCGGCTATCGGATCAGTCATAGACATTATGTACTCTGCCCCCTGAATTTTAACATCCGGAAGTTCCTCATATACTCACTTAAGAATTTATACTTACCAGCTTGATTTGACCACTCCGGGGATCTCCCCCCTGGAGGCCAGGCTCCTGAAGCAGATACGGCATATACCGAACTTTCTCAAAAAGGCCCTGCTCCGCCCGCATATGGGACACCTGTTATACTGACGGGCGCTGAACTTCTGTTTCCTCTGGGCCTTGATAATAAGCGACTTCCTTGCCAAAACAACCCCCCTTTTTCCCTCTTTCAAGCCCGATTCTTAAAGGGCATCCCCAGATTCTTCAAAAGGAAAAGACCCTCTGCGTCTGTTTTAGCCGTTGTTACAATGGTTATGTTGAGCCCCTTCATCTTGTCTATCTTATCGTAGTCTATCTCTGAAAAGACGATGAACTCCTTGATCCCAATGCTGCAGTTTCCCCGGCCGTCAAAGCCCTTGTCTGAAAGCCCCCTGAAATCCCTTACCCGGGGCAGGGCCGCGTTGAAGAGCTTGTCTAAAAAATCGTACATTTTTGTGTGTCTCAACGTGACCATGCAGCCTATGGGCATTCCCTGACGGAGCTTGAAGCTCGCAATCGATTTTCTGGCCTTGGTCACCACGGCCTTCTGCCCGGCAATCATGGTAAGTTCTCCAACACCGGCATCAAGGACCTTGATATTCTGAATCGCTTCGCCCAAACCCATATTCAAGACGACCTTTTCGATACGGGGTACGGCCATGGTACTCCTGTAGCCGAATTCCTTTATCAAAGCCGGTATCACTTCCTGCTGGTATTTATCCTTCAATCGAGACAACAGTTATTCCTCCCCAAACCCCGTAAACCGTTACTACCTGTCCATGGGTTCGCCGCATTTCTTACAAACTCGAACCTTCGAGCCATCTTCGAGCACTCGCATGCCGATCCGCGTGGGTTCAGCACATTTGTCACAAACGATCATCACGTTGGAAATGTGTATGGGGGCCTCTTTTTCGATGATCCCCCCCTGCCCGGTTTGGGGGCTCGGTCTGGAGTGCCTCTTGATCATATTGATCTTTTCGACAATTACCCGCCCTTTCTCCTTATCCACCTTCAGGACCGTGCCGATCTTGTCCACTTCTCTCCCAACGCGAACAATTACCTTGTCATTTTTCTTTATTCTGGGATGCTTTTTCCGCACTTTTATTGCTCCACAGCGCTGATTTATTTATCTCCCGGATCAGGAAGGAAAACCTCCTGCTCAGAGCACCTCCGGGGCCAGTGAAATAATCTTCATAAACTTCTTCGCCCTCAGCTCCCTTGCCACAGGCCCGAAAATCCGTGTTCCAATGGGCTCACCCTGCTGGCTGATCAAAACAGCGGAATTATCATCAAACCTTATATGGCTCCCGTCAGGCCTTCGGATCTCCTTGGCGGTCCTGACCACCACCGCCCTTACCACGTCTCCCTTTCTGACCTTGGAATTGGGCATTGCCTCCTTCACTGCAACCACAATTATGTCTCCCACGCTGGCGTATCTCCTCTTGGACCCACCCAACACCTTTATGCAGGAGACCAATTTAGCCCCCGAGTTATCAGCGACCCTTAATCTCGTTTCAGTCTGTATCATTTCATCAGCTCCGATGAACTGTTAAACGGCCTGACTCTTCTCTACTATACCGGCCACCCGCCATCTCTTTCTCTTACTCATGGGGCGGCATTCAACGATCCCCACCCTGTCACCTACCTGGCAGATATTACCGGGATCATGCGCCATATATTTCGCGCGTTTTCTCACATATTTCTTATAGGTCGGGTGTTGTGTCA
Source organism: Deltaproteobacteria bacterium (assembly GCA_011051075.1). Taxonomy (GTDB): domain Bacteria; phylum Desulfobacterota; class DSM-4660; order Desulfatiglandales; family Desulfatiglandaceae; genus Desulfacyla. The sequence goes on from DREN01000300.1 coordinate 3,166, forward strand.
GCCGTTCCACCAGGACCACCACCGTCTTATTCATGGCGTTACTGACAACAGTTCCCACCAGTCTCTTTCGCTGTCCACGCTCGGTCATCACCACCTCTTGTTACTTTCGGGCCCCAGAAATGGACAATTCCCTGAGAACGGTTTTCACGCGCGCCAGATCACTTTTAGTCTTGCGGATCATGGCGGTATTCCCCAACTGTCCTGTAGCTTTCTGAAACCTCAGGTTAAACAGCTCCTGACTTGCCTCTTTCTCTTTTTCCCTGAGCTCTTCCAGGCTGAGTTCTCTCAGTTCCTTGGCCTTCATGAGCTTATGCTCCCCTAACTATGAATTTCGTGGCAAAGGGCAGCTTGTGTCCTGCCAGACGAAATGCCTCTCCTGCCACATCCTTGGGCACTCCCTCCAGTTCATAGAGGACTCTTCCCGGCTTTACCACGGCAACCCACCGATCAGGGGCAGCCTTTCCCTTGCCCATCCTTGTCTCCGCGGGCTTCTTGCCGACGGGCTTGTCAGGAAAAACCCGTATCCAGACCTTTCCACCACGTTTCACGTGTCTGGTTACGGCAATTCGGGCCGCCTCTATCTGCTGGGCAGTCATAAGACCGCATTCCTGGGCCTGCAGACCATAATCCCCAAATTCCAGGGTGCTGCCCCGGTAGGCCCTACCCTTTGTCCTGCCCCTCTGCTTTTTACGATACTTTACCTTTTTTGGACTAAGCATGAGATCATCCTACGCCTTTTTTCTTATCCGGTAATATCTCACCTTTAAATATGGTAACCTTAACGCCAATGACTCCATAGGTGGTAAACGCCTCTGCAAATCCGTAGTCTATGTCCGCCCGGATGGTGTGAAGGGGGACCCTCCCCTCACGGTACCATTCCCTGCGCGCCATTTCAGCCCCGCCGAGCCTGCCGCTGCAGGCTATCTTTATGCCCAGGGCACCGAATCTCAAGGCTGAGCTTACACTCTTTTTCATGGCTCGCCTGAAGGCAATACGTCTGACCAGCTGCATGGCAACGTTCTCGGCAACCAACTGAGCGTCAACCTCGGCCTTCCTCACCTCCTGAATGTCAAGGATAACATCCCGCTTTATGATCTTTTCCAGCTCAACCTTGAGTCTCTCGATCTCCACGCCCTTTTTTCCGATTACAATCCCTGGCCGGGCCACATGAATGCGAATCCTCACCTTGCTGGTTGCCCGTTCAATCTCTATCCTTGAAACGCCGGCCTGGAGAAGCTTTTTCTTCAGGAACTTTCTTATGTTGAAATCCTCTAAAACAAAGTCGCTGTACTCTTTATGGGCAAACCATTTGGAGTCCCAACTCCTGATGATCCCTAATCTAAAGCTGACCGGATGAACTTTTTGTCCCAAATTACCACACCTCCAGCGTAATCAGATGGTCTTTACGGCTAACAAGCGGAACGTAGCCTATTTCTCGTCCAAGACAACCGTCAGATGACTGGTCCTCTTTCTTATTCTCGTGGCCCGGCCCTGGGCCCGGGGCCGCCACCTTTTCAAGGTCGGACCTTCATCAGCGTATATCCTTGATATATAAAGTGAATCCACATCAATATCAGCGTTCTGCTGAGCATTTGCCACGGCCGAGTCAAGCAACTTTTTCAGTATCCCCGCCCCTCGCTGGGGGGCAAAAGAGAGCATGTTCAGTGCCTCTTCCACCCTCTTTCCCCGGACCTGCCCCATAATTAATCGTATCTTCTGGGGCGAAATTCTTACAAATCTTGCCTTTGCCCTTATTTCCATTTTAGCTCTTCAAAACATCCCTTAACGGGTTTTAGGAGTTGGAGTACAAAAACGAGAAGTGACCCTGCGACTGGTACGCTCCCACTATCTCATTTTACCTTTCAGTCTCGACTTTTTGTCACCGGCGTGGGCGTAAAAGGTCCTCGTGGGTGAAAATTCGCCCAATTTATGTCCCACCATGTCCTCAGACACAAAGACCGGTAAAAATTTTCTCCCGTTGTGTACGGCAAACGTGAGGCCTACAAACTCTGGAAGGATCGTGGACCTGCGCGACCATGTCTTGATGATCTGCCTGCTGTTGGTGGCGGTTGCCGCTTCAACCTTCTTTATCAGATGTTCGTCTACGAACGGGCCCTTTTTCAAAGATCTGGGCAAAACCTTTCCTCCTCCTGTTATGCAATTCCCGGGGATTAGCGGGTAAATCCATTGATTATTTTTTCCGGCGTTTAATAATGAGCCTGTCGCTTCCCTTCCTTACCCTGGTCTTGTACCCCTTGGTAGGGACACCCCAGGGGGTCACGGGATGCCTTCCGCCCGAGGACTTTCCTTCTCCGCCGCCGTGGGGGTGGTCCACCGGATTCATGGCAACGCCTCGAACCCGGGGCCGTTTCCCAAGCCACCTGTTCCGGCCTGCCTTGCCAATGGATATGTTCTCGTGATCCAGGTTTCCCACCTGGCCGAGAGTCGCCTTACAGTCCAGAAAGATCTTTCTCACTTCACCGGATGGGAGTTTCACCTGGGCGTACTTACCCTCTTTGGCCATGAGCTGGCAGTAGCTTCCCGCGCTTCTGGCCAACTGCCCGCCATGCCCCACGTTCAGTTCAATATTGTGGATATGGCTTCCAAGGGGGATATCCCGCAGGGGGAGGGCGTTCCCGTTTCTTATCTCTGCCCCCGGCCCAGAAATCACCCTATCTCCGACCTGAAGGCTGTTGGGCGCCAGGATATAGCGCTTTTCTCCGTCCACGTAGTTCAGGAGCGCGATATTGGCCGAACGGTTCGGATCATACTCGATAGAGGCGACTGTGGCGGGAATACCGTCCTTATTCCTCTTGAAATCAATAAGGCGGTATGAGCGCTTATGCCCTCCTCCCCGGTGCCGCACGGTTATACGTCCGTTGGTGTTCCTCCCGCCTTTCTTCTTTAAAGGCCTCAGAAGGGACTTCTCAGGCCTTTTGCGCGTTATTTCCTCAAACTTGGAAGAGGTCTGAAACCTTCTTCCAGGCGAGGTTGGCTTGTGAGGTTTTATGCCCATTTTTTACTCCACTCAATTACAGCGGTCTGATCGCTGATCTTCCCAGATATTTATGCTGAACAATAAGACAGTACAGGGGGGTGTAAGCCCTGAGGTATTGATCACCGTTGCACAAAGGGCCGTCAAGGCCCGTTACATCCCCTCAAAAAATTCGATGTTCTCTCCAGGGGCGAGCTTCACAATGGCCTTTTTCCAGTGAGGTTTTCTTCCGGCGGTCCTTCCCATGCGCCTCTTTTTCCCCCTCACGTTCATGGTCCTCACCTCAATGACCTTTGCCTTGAGAAGCGTCTCAACGGCCTTTTTGATCTCTATCTTGTTCGCCCCTCTGTGAACCTTGAAAGAGACCTGGTTGGTATCGCCCTTCTGCAGGTTGGCCTTTTCCGTGATATGCGGCTCTTTGATAACCTGATAGATGTCCACTATGAAATCAACGCCTCCTCTATTTTCTGAACAGCAGGCAGTTCTAAAAAAAGGTGGTCGTGCCTAAGGATGTCATAGACGTTGAGGCCCTCATGGCGCATAACCTTTGTAAATGGAACGTTCCTTGACGACTTCTCCAGGTTCTCTGACTTGTCTTTGGTTACAATCAGGGCCTTCCTCACATCAAAGTTCCTCATTGTTCCGACAAAATTCTTCGTCTTTATTTCCGGGAGGCTGAAATCGTCAATGATTATCAGAAGGTTATTCCTGAGCTTGTCTGTAAGGGCCATCCTCAGGGCGGCCTTTCGCACCTTCTTGGGGACCTTCTTTGAATAATCCCGCAGTGACGGACCAAAGGCCACGCCCCCACCCCTTCTCGTGGGGGAGGAACCCCTCCCTACCCTGGCCCTGCCCGTGCCTTTCTGTCTCCAGAGCTTGCTCCCTGAACACTTCACGGCGGAGCGGTTCTTTGTGGCCGCAGTTCCTGACCTGCGCTTTGCAAGCTGGGCTACCACAACCTGGTGAAGCAGATGGCCCTTAACGGGCACATCGAAGATATCGTCTCTCAGTTCCAGCTCCGAGACCTTTTCATTCTCAACATTATATACATCCGAAACAGTCATATACCCACCCTACACACCCGCCTGGGATTTCCAGATTTCAAGAAGATTATCGGGCCCCCCCGGCACCGCGCCTTTGACCAGAACCAGATCCATATCCGGCCTCACGTCAACCACTTTGAGGTTCTTGATGGTGACGTGCTGGTACCCCATCCGTCCGGGCAGTTTTCTCCCCTTCTGAACCTTTCCCGGGGTGGCGCTGCATCCGATGGAGCCGGGTATTCTATGGGACCTTGAGCCATGCGTTTTTTTCCCGCCGGAAAACCCCCATCTTTTCATTACACCGCTGAACCCTCTTCCCTTACTGCGCCCCCGCACGTTGACCAGCTCGCCGATCTTAAAGATATCCGATTTAATCTCCTGGCCCAGCTCAAAGTCATCCGGATCATCGACCCTGACCTCCCTCAGCCTGGCAAAGGCCCTGCCTCCCACACTTTTGAGGTGCCCCTTCAGGGGTTTGTTGACCCTGCTGTCCTTCTTTGTGCCACAGCCTAACTGAAGGGCGTCATAGCCCTCCCGTTTCCGGGTCTTTTTCTGTGTCACCACACAAGGGCCAACCTTAAGCACCGTGACCGGAACACCCCTTCCGTCTTCCAGGAAGTAACTTATCATACCCAATTTTTTGCCAAAAAGTCTGTTAACCATAGGAATTAAGCTCCAACTTCAACCTGCACGGCCTTCCTCTGCCGCTCACATGAAAACTCCCTACAGCTTGATCTCCACATGCACCCCTGCTGCCAGATCCAGTTTCATGAGGGAATCAACGGTCTGCTGGGTCGGTTCCAATATATCCAATAAGCGCTTGTGTGTCCTGATCTCAAACTGCTCTCTTGATTTCTTGTTCACGTGAGGTGATCTGAGAACGCAGTACTTGTTGATAACCGTGGGAAGGGGAATGGGTCCCGCCACCCTCGCCCCCGTCTCCCTGGCCGTCTCCACTATCTCCATGGCGGACTGATCCAGCAGTTTGTGATCATAGGCCTTTAGCCTGATTCGGATCTTCTGGTTGGCTATCATGCCCCTCTCCTACTCGATAATCTCGCTGATAACGCCTGCGCCAACGGTCCTGCCGCCCTCACGAATGGCGAACCTCAACTCCTTCTCCATGGCTATGGGGGTGATTAACGATACCTCCATGGCCACATTATCCCCGGGCATCACCATCTCAACACCCTCAGGAAGCGTCGTTACACCTGTCACATCCGTGGTCCTGAAATAAAACTGCGGACGATAACCGTTGAAAAACGGCGTGTGACGACCACCTTCCTCCTTCGTCAGTATGTACGCCTCAGCCTTGAACTTGGTATGCGGCGTTATACTCCCAGGCTTCGCTACCACCTGACCACGCTCAACTTCATCACGCTTCGTACCCCTTATCAGAACCCCTATGTTGTCACCAGCCTGTCCCTGATCCAGAATCTTACGGAACATCTCAACACCAGTACATACCGTCTTCATGGTATCACGGATCCCAACAAGCTCCACCTCATCTCCAACCTTGATGATCCCACGCTCAACCCGGCCCGTTACAACCGTCCCTCGACCAGATATGCTGAATACATCCTCTATCGGCATCAGAAACGGCTTCTCAGTATCCCTCACAGGCTCAGGAATATAACTGTCAATGGCGTCCATCAGCTCAAATATCGGCTTCACATCCTCAGAATCAGAATCATCACTCTCAAGGGCCTTCAGCGCACTACCCTTGATGATAGGTATGTCATCTCCAGGAAACTCGTACTTGGACAACAACTCCCTCAACTCAAGCTCAACCAACTCTATAAGCTCTTCATCATCAACCATGTCACACTTGTTCAAAAACACCACTATGCTCGGCACTCCAACCTGACGCGCCAGCAGTATGTGCTCACGGGTCTGCGGCATGGGTCCATCATCCGCACCCACCACTAATATCGCCCCGTCCATCTGCGCAGCACCAGTAATCATGTTCTTTATGTAATCAGCATGACCCGGACAATCCACATGCGCGTAATGCCTCTTCTCAGTC
>DREN01000423.1 GCA_011051075.1 Deltaproteobacteria bacterium
CTCGGGTCTGTCCGCCCACGGCGGATTTATCCGGGTTAGGCTATTAAGATGAAAGAAAAAGTAAAGGAAAAGGTTGGAGATCTCCTTGAATCCGGTCAGATCAAGGGTTTTTTAGGCCTCAGCAACAAGTACGGTCATGTGGGTCCGCATCTGTTCTGCAGCAGGGACGAGCTGGAAAGTCTGGTGGTTGGGGACAGGAACAGGCCCGGAGACACCAGGTACTCCCTGAACAGGCAGCTTATTAACATCCATCGCCGATATCCTGACGATGTCTTTGGGGTCCTGGTGAGGGGATGCGACGAAAGGGGGTTAAGGACCCTCTTCACATGGAACCAGCTCAACCCGGACAAGGTGGTTACAGTGGGGATCGCCTGCCCCAAGGAACTGGCAGAGGAATGTGAATGCCTCGAGCCCTTTCCACAGGAGTTCGTTGGAGGAGAAAAGGGTGAAGGCTGTTCTTCGGGATCCGTGGCAGGAATTGACGATCTTGACCTGCACGGTCGCTTTGATTACTGGATGGAGGCGTTTTCAAGGTGCATCAAGTGCTACGGTTGCAGGGACGTGTGCCCCATGTGTTTCTGTAATGAATGCAGTCTTGAAGATGATGGTCTCATCGATCCCGGAGAGATCCCTCCGGAGATCCCCATATTTCATCTGACCCGGGCCGTTCATATGGTCGGCCGGTGCATAGACTGCGGGCTCTGCAGCGAGGCGTGCCCCGCAGACATCCCGCTCAGGACGCTTTACAAAAAGGTCGCAGACATAGTCGATGACGAGTTCAAGTATCGCCCGGGATATACCGAGGAAAAATCTCCCTTGAATATCCTGAGGTAAACCTAAGCCGGCTAAACCCGCCAGAGGCGGAAAAGCCGGAATTGAGCGATTGAGGAATAAGCATGGAATATAAGACCGTACTGACTACCTGTACACACTGTGGATGCGGATGTTCGTTTTACCTTGAGGTATTGGACGGTGATGTAATAGGAACCATTCCCTGCAAGACCAGCCCGGTCAACGAAGGGAAGCTCTGTATCAAGGGGTGGAACGTTCACCAGTTTATTCAGAGCGATAAGAGGCTCAAGAGACCACTCCTCCGAAAGGACGGCGTACTCACCGAGGTATCCTGGGATGAGGCCATGGACTTCACGGCCTCCAGACTCAGGGAGATCAAAGAGACCAGTGGCAGCGACAGCCTGGCCTTCTTCACCTCGGCCAAGGTGACTAACGAAGAGAACTACCTGCTCCAGAAATTCGCACGGGCAGCGGTGGGCACCAACAGCGTGGACCACTGCGCCAGGCTCTGACACTCCTCCACCGTGGCAGGTCTTGCCGCGGCATTTGGAAGCGGGGCCATGACCAACTCCATTGCCGAGCTGGAAGACGCCGACTGCATATTTGTCATAGGCTCAAACACCACCTCTTCCCATCCCCTCGTGGCCACCAGGATCTTCAGGGCGAAACAGAAAGGGGCCAAACTCATAGTGGCTGACCCGCGCACCATTCAGATCGCCACCATGGCCGATATTCACGTGAGGCAGAACCTTGGAACGGACGTGGCCCTCTTAAATGGGATAATGCATGTAATCCTCGATCGTCGATGGCACGATCAGGACTTCATCGACAAGAATACCGAGGGATTCGAGGAGATAAGGGAGCTGCTGAAAGGCTATCCCCCTGAAAAGGTTTCAGAGATTACGGGCATACCGGCTGATAATATTGTCAGGATCGCCGAGTACTACGGGAAGGCAGAAAAGGCTTCCATCGTTTACTGCATGGGGATCACCCAGCACACAACCGGGGTGGACAACGTCAAATCACTGGCCAACCTGGCCATGCTCACGGGGAACCTGGGCAGGGAATCCACCGGGGTAAACCCCCTTCGCGGCCAGAACAACGTGCAGGGGGCCTGTGATATGGGCGGGCTGCCCAACGTGTATCCGGCGTACCAGCCGGTGAACATGATCGATATTCAGAAGAAATTCGAGACCGCGTGGAATGCCAGGCTCTCCGACAAGGTGGGGCTAACGGTCCCCGAAATGCTCTCCGGGGCCATGGACGGCTCGGTAAAGGCCCTCTACGTGTTAGGGGAAAACCCCATGCAGAGCGACCCGGACAGCTCCCACGTGGAGAAGGCCCTCAAAAACGTCGATCTCCTCGTGGTCCAGGATATCTTCCTTACCCCTACGGCCCAGTTGGCCCACGTCGTGCTTCCCGGAACCAGCTTTGCGGAAAAGGACGGCACCTTCAGCAACACGGAGCGAAGGGTGATGAGGGTGAGACAGGCCATAGATCCCGTGGGGGACTCGCGTCCCGACTGGAAGATCATCCAGGACCTGTCCACCCGCTTCGGTTATGAGATGAACTACGACTCACCCGCGGCGATCATGGATGAGATAGCAGCTCTGACCCCCTCCTACGGAGGTATCAACTACGACCGCCTGGAGGGTGAAGGGATTCAGTGGCCCTGTCCCACTACCGATCACCCGGGCACCAAGTTCCTCCACAAGGACAAGATTGCCAGGGGAAAGGGACTGTTCCATGCCATTGAATACAGACCGCCTGCTGAGACCGTGGACGACGAGTATCCGCTCTGGCTATCCACCGGAAGGGTGTTCGCCCACTATCACACCGGGACAATGACACGTAACTGCCCCACCCTCAACTCTGAGATCTCAGAAGGTTTTTTGGAGATAAACCCTGTAGACGCGGACCGGATGGGAATCCATCAGGGGGATGAGGTAAGGATGGCGTCGCGCCGTGGAGAGATCACGGCCAGGACCGTGGTGACCGATCGGGTAAAAGAGGGGTCGTTATTTATGCCTTTTCATTTTATTGAGAGCAACGTGAATCTCTTGACCAACCCGGCCTTTGACCCCATTGCCAAGATCCCTGAACTCAAGGTCTGCGCGGTCAGGATTGAGAAGGCGGCCTGATATCTCCGGTATCCCTCTGAACAGGTCTGCCGGTCCAGAGGGACCTGCCGGGTCTACAATAAATGATTGCCCTTTAGACAGGAGGATGCCATGTTCAACAGAACGGTTCTACTGGCGGTTTGTCTATCCTTCTCCCTGAGCCTCTCCCCTTTATGTTCGTGCACCCATGCGCGCCCCCCGAAACCCGGCCCAGATTTTGTATGGGTGGCCCCCCACCGTACCCCTGACGGAAGGTTCATTAAGGGCCACTGGAAGCATACGGGTACTCCCAGACCTGGAAAGGTCTGGGTGCCGGGACACTATTCGCCTGACGGCACATGGGTGCCCGGCCATTGGAAAAAGACCCCCAAGGCAAAGCCGGGAGGAGTCTGGGTTCCAGGGCATTACGGACCCGGCGGCAGGTGGGTTCCGGGCCACTGGAAATAAGGCCGGAAGGCCCACGCGGGGAGATAAGGGCCCTCTACTTCCTGTAGTTTGAAAGGTCGTGCAACTGCTGGCTGAACTCTGAAAGCCTGAGCGCTGCCTGGGTAGCGTCTTCTTCCGACTTTCTCGCGCCGGTAAGGATATCTTCGTTTATCACACGTATGGCGTTTTTGAAGTTGAGCTGAGACACCGCTTCTAAATGTTCTACAAAGCCCAACTTGTGATACCTCAACCCCAGGTTGTTCATATTCTTCAGGAGTTCAGTCTGCTTGCCCCTTCCTATCCCCTTGGCTATGATTGACCGGGCCGCTATCCAGTAGGACTCCAGGAAGGTCTTTATAAGCGCGGCCCAGGTCGGGAGCCTGTCAAAACCCAGTCTTGTGATCCGGTAGCCTGAACCGGCCTCATCCCAGGCTATGTACGAAAAATCGCTGAAACAGGAAACCGCCTCATGGATCTCCTCAAGGGAAGATCTCTCCTCTTCGTATATGAACTCATACCTGAAAAGCCCCTTCAGGAAATCATAATCCTTCAAGATGCCCTCCTCTCCTTTGACCTCCTCGTTTCCCTTAAGGAGGGAAAGGGCCACAAAGGCGTGGGACAGAAAGCAGTGGATGATGCTGTTTTTGTAGTACTCTAACTCCCGCATCTTTTCAGCATCCACATAGTAAAAGGTCTCCATGCCCTCAGCGTCCTCCAGGGAGTTCACCACATTCCCCTTGATAAGCACATCCATGCTCTTCTCAAGGGCCTTCTGGTACTCCCCCAGGGATGTGGCAGTGGAAAAGCCGTATCTCTTAAGGAAGGAGAGAAGGATCCCGGCAGTTTCAGTCAATTCGGGCAAGGTAAAGCCTCGACGGTGTCTGGTCAGGATGGCGGTGGCCAGGAGGGCCATGGGGGTTACCAGACTTACCCGGTTGATGGAACGTATCAGATCAAAGGCCAGGCGCTTATGTATCGTTCCTGATGGTTCCTCATCCTGTTCGGCCAGGTACTCCCTCAGTAGGACAGGTTCACCGAACCGGATGTAGACCCTGCCATACTTCTTCTTCAGGAAACGCCTGGTCCTTACAACCTGCCGGATGTTTTCATCTTTCTTTTGCTCCCCCCCTAATTCCTTCAGGTAGGCCCTTTCTTCCAGGACCCGGTCGTAGGTGATGGAGGCAGGGACGAATACCAGATCATCACAGTAGCCCTCTCTGAAGGCCTGAACAAGGATAGAGAGAAATCCTATCTTGGGAAGGACCAGTTTACCGCTCCTGCTTCTGCCACCTTCGATAAAAAACTCCAGGGGATGGCTCTCTTCCAGGAGGGCCTTGACATATCTCATAAAGACCGCCGCGTAAAGGGCGGCCCCCTTAAAGGTGCGGCGGATGAAAAAGGCGCCTGATTTTCTGAAAAAGGGACCAACCGGCCAGAAGTTCAGATTCCTGCCCGCTGCGATCCTGGGTACGTGCATATGGTGCTGGTAGAGGATATGGTTGAGGATCAGATAGTCGATGTGGCTCTTGTGGGAAGGGAGATAGACAACCGGGCCCTTTCTCGAGCATTCCCTGACCTTTGCCAGTTCCTCCGGTTTCACATCAATTCCCTGGAATATCTTTTTCCAGAGCCAGGTCAAGACGATATTGGCAAACTGTATGTAGGTGACGTTGTAGTCTGCGGCTATCTCGTCAAAGTACCTGGCCGCCTCTTTCCTCACCTGCCTGGGCCGTATCTTCTTCTTTGAGGCTCTGGTTTCGATTGTATGAACAACCGTTGGGTCTTTAAGCACTTTTTCCTTGAACTGCTGCCTTGATTTGATCACAGGCCCAAGGATGACCCTTTTCTGACGATCTATACTCTCAAGGAGCATGTGCCTCAGTTCACCTGCCTGTTCCTCCAGGGATCTCCCTTCAGACCGGGAACCCAGGAACCCCCTCAGATCCACGGGCTCCCCAAAATCGATAAAGGCCCTGCGGTTATGCCTGAAAAAGAGAATGATCTTTCTCAAAACGCCAGGTTTGTCCTTGAACCCGAAAAATATGTCCAACAGACCTGGATGTTCCTTTTCCGGCGTCTTTTTGTAAAGGACCAGCTGGGGAACCATGAAAATCGGCTTGTCCGTCTTGTTCTGTGTTTCCAGCAGGAGTTGAAGGGGGTCCTTTTCAGAGTGGATATAGCGCCTGGTAAACCCCTTTGGGTCCACAAGGCAAACCAGGGAAGAGGTTCCCTGCAAAACAGCATCCTCATAAAAACCGCTCTCATATGGGTCGGGCAGCCTGTGATGCTTCAGGAGGGAGGAGATATAAAACCTGAGGACCTTGAAGAGATGCCCCAGGGGAAGCACCAGGGACATGTTCAGATCAAAGGCGATCTTGGGATATGGAAGACGGCTCTTCCGGAAACGGTAGTGGTACATGAGATAGTCCAGGTGGCCCCTGTACTTTATGGCATAGACGACCGTGCCGTCCCGGTGCATCTGTTTCAGGTTCTCGCGCATGGTCTCGTTGAACTGGACCCGCTTGAAGAGCCTGTACAGGAGCCAGTTCAGAAAGATGCGGGGTTTGTGATCAAGAATAAAGGGATAGCTGGGTTCATTTTCAGGCATGAGATCACTCTCCGGAAAACTCGTAAAGATCTTGTTTGACAGATGATAGATATTACAATCAGCGTGCGGCTCTGGCAAGGGGCAAATCAGGAACAATGGAATTTGGCCCCGCCTTGCCCCAAACCGTGCGGCTGAAGCCGCACCTACCTTGATGGCATTCCGCCAGGGGCCTTCACATGCTGTATCTGGTAAAAATGGGATAATGCTCCCCCCTCTCCCGTACGAGGCTGTTTCTGAGTGGACCTTTCCTGAGCCAAAAAACCCTGATCAACGCGAACGGAAGCAGGTCAAGAAAATAGTTGACCTTGGGAGGGAGTCATAATATATAATAATTTATCATTAATAGATTATTATATCCGCCCTGAGTTCTGCAAGCTTCTCTTTTGCCGCGGATAGAAGAGATCAAGGGCGTCCCGCCTGTGGCGGGATTCAATTTCTTGAAACAAAAGTCAAAGGCCCTATATTTGCCGACAGCATTTCGGTGTTATTTTGCACGGCGCGCCTTTTTGCTAATATGTTGAATTAGTTAGTTTTATATCTCCCTTTCAAGAAATCGAATGGAGGTTTTAGGTAGCCGAAATCGAACAAGGATTATGAGGGCTATAAAGAAAAAGACTCTGCACCAGGAAATCGCCGATACTCTCAGAGACATGATAATGTCCGGCGAACTCAGAGAGGGCGACAAGATCCGGGAAAATGAGCTCTGTGGATTGATGGGGATCAGCAAGACACCTCTGCGCGAGGCGCTCAGGGTCTTAAGCGCGGAGGGGCTCATCAAGTTGATCCCGAATCGGGGCTCCTATGTAACCGTTCCCACCTTTGAGGAAATCAAGGAGATGTTCGATGTCATGAGTGTGCTGGAAGGGGTTTGCGCCCGGACCGCAGCGGAAAAGATGAAGGACAGGGATTTTTTAAGACTGGAGAAACTTCACAAAAGACTCGAAGAAAATTTCAGGGAAAGGGACCAGAAAGCATATATTCAGCAAAACAATTCATATCACGCCTTTGTACAAAAGCTGGCCGGGAACAGGACCCTGAACCAGATAGTCAACGGCCTCAGGCAGAAAATACTCCTCTACCGCTTTCAGTCGCTGAACCTGCCCGGGAGGTTCGAGCAATCTATCAAAGAACATCGCGCTCTCCTGTCCGCATTTCGCGACAGGGACTCTGAAAAGGCCGAAATTCTGATGAAATCTCATCTGAAAAAGCAGTTTGAGGCCCTGAAGAAATTGGCGGGGTAGAAAAGAGGGAAAGGAGGTGGTTCACTTCATAATTCTGAAGTTGCGAAGATAGAAGATTTTTGGCCTAAACCACTAAAAAAGGGGGGGTACCATGAAGTCTAAAAGAATTTTGTTCCACTCATTCATCATTTCAGCCGTGGCCTTCTCCATCATAACCGTCAAAGCCGAAACTTCCCAGGCCAGATCCATGACCCTGAAGGTCTCTCATCAATTCGCCGCCGGAGATGTGCGGGATAAGATGGCCCGTGTGTTCGGCGAAATGGTCACCGAACGAACCAATGGAGAAATCAAATTCCGCCATTATCCGGCCAAATCGTTGTACAAACCCAAGGCCCAGTGGGATGCCATGCGAAAGGGGGCCCTTGATATGTCGGTGTTTCCCCTGGATTATGCCTCCGGCAAAGTACCACAACTGTCAATTACGCTCATGCCCTGTTCAGTGGCAAATATAAAGCAGGGGCTCACCTGGAGGAATAAACCCATTGGGAAAAAGATCGACGCCCTGATGGAGACCGCGGGTGTTAGAAACCTGGTGTGGGCCTGGTTTGACGGAGGGATAGGCAGCAAGATAAGACAGATAAAGGTCCCGGCCGATGTCAAGGGAACCAAGCTGCGTGCGGCGGGGAAGAAATTCGAGTTTATGATGCGCAAGGCCGGGGCGTCCATCACCAGCATGCCGTCCTCGGAAACATATCATGCCCTTTCAACCGGCGTGCTGGATACCATGATGACCTCTTCAGCGTCCTTTGTCTCCTATCGACTCTATGAAGTGCTCAAGTACATAAACGCGCCCAGGGATTTCTCCATCTGGTATATGGCGGAGAATCTGGTGATCTCTGAAAAGACCTGGAACCGGCTCACCCCTGATCAGCAGAAGGCCTTCCTGGAGGTGGCTGAGTGGATGCACAAGAACTGGATATACCCGAATTTTAAAACCCTGGTGGACAAACTGATTACCGCTTACACCAAGGCCGGAGTCAGCATCCATTACATGACCAAGGCGGAATTTGACACCTGGATGGACTTTGCCAAGAAGACAGCCTGGAAGAACTATGCTCAAACCGTGCCTGGCGGACAGGAGCTGCTTGATCTGGCCGCTGACGCCATGAAATAATCGAGGGCAGACGATCCTTATGCCCGGTCAATGGTCAGTTATCTCCTGCCACATATGAATCAGCAGTCAGACGGATTTGCACCTCGCAGGGGACCACTGACCATTGACAAAAGGGAGGGACGAGGAACCATGATACGACTCGGCAGGATATTGATCCGCCTCATTGACGGATTAACTAAATTAACCGGCTGGATTGCGGCTTTATGCCTTGTATGCGCGGCCCTTATTGTAACGGAGGCCGTGATCGTCAGGAAGGTGTTGGGTGTTTCCACCATCTGGCAAATAGAGGCGTCGGTATTTCTTCTCATATTCGTTGTTTTTGTGGGGGCCCCGTTTGTTCAGAAAAATGAACATCACCTGAATGTGGATCTGGTAATCATTCACCTCACCCCGAGGGCCCGGGAGATCACCCTGATTGTGGTCTCTATTGTATCCTGTCTTCTTGCGGCAATCCTCGCGTGGTATGCCTGGCCCATGTGGTGGGAGTCAGTTGTGGGCAATGAGCACTCGGAATCCCTCTGGGGACCGCCACTCTGGATTCCTTACCTCTTTCTTCCCCTTGGCATGACCCTCCTCTTTCTTCAGTATATCGCGTATATCCTCGACAAGATAGTCAAACTGAAAAAGGGTGAATTCAGTGAAGAAGCCGAACGCTTCGAGCTGAAAGACATAGAGCTACACAGGACAAAACCTGTATCCAAGGGAAAAACAGGCTCTCAGCGGTGATATTCCGACAACATGTCGTAAGGAAAATTTGCCATGAATGAATACGTACTGGCTATTCTCTTGTTTGGAAGCGCCTTCGGACTGTTAATCTCCGGCATCCCCATCTGGGCCGGGTTGGCAGGCATATCCATGATATTCATTTTTGTCTTCTCACCCCAGCTCCTGACC